>NZ_JBEXNT010000204.1:0-12061 GCF_040611255.1 Kitasatospora sp. NPDC002965
GCCGGGCCGGCGCCCGGACCAGGCCGCGCAGCAGGGCGGGGACGCCGCCGGTGCCCGCCTGCGCGGCGATCGCCCGGGTGTCCAGCCGGACCGGCAGCACCATCGCCTCGTCCACGCCGTGCGCCGCGTCGAACAGTTCCAGGCCCTCCCGCGGGGCGAAGGCGACGATCCCGCCGCGCGCGATCCGCCGCAGGTCGGCCTCGTCCAGGCCGCCGGTCATGCCGGTGCTGTTCGCCCACAGGCCCCAGGCCAGCGAGCCGGCGGTCAGCCCCCGGGCCCGGCGGCGGTGCGCCAGGCCGTCGAGGAAGGCGTTGGCCGCCGCGTAGTTGCCCTGGCCCATGCCGCCGAAGACGCCGGCCAGTGAGGAGAAGAGCAGGAACGCGGAGAGCTTGGTCCCTTCCGTCAGCTCGTGCAGGTGGACGGCCGCGTCGACCTTGGGGCGCAGCGCGGTGTCGAGCTGTTCGGGCGTCATCTCGGCGACCAGGCCGTCGGCCAGCACGCCCGCGGCGTGCACCACGGCGGTCAGCGGGTGCTCGGCCGGCAGGCCGTCCAGCAGGGCGGCCAGCGCCTGCCGGTCGGCGGCGTCGCAGGCGGCCACCTCGACCAGCGCGCCGAGCCGGGTCAGTTCGTCGCGCAGCTCCGGGGCGCCCTCGGCCAGCAGGCCGCTGCGGCTGGTCAGCACCAGGTGCCGCACGCCGTGCTCGGTCACCAGGTGCCGGGCGACATGGGCGCCGATCGCGCCGGTGCCACCGGTGACCAGTACCGTGCCCTCGGGATCCCAGGCCGGCGTGGCCGGGTCCTCGGCGCGCGGCACCCGGGCCAGCCGGGGTACGAAGGCCGCGCCGTCGCGCAGCGCGACCTGCGGCTCGCCGCTCGCCAGCGCCGCGCCCAGCGCCGCCCGGGAGGAGGGCAGGTCGTCGAGGTCCAGCAGGACGAACCGGCCGGGGTTCTCGGTCTGCGCCGAGCGCAGCAGGCCCCAGACGGCGGCCTGCGCGAGGTCGGACACGTCGTCGCCGGGCTGCGTCGCGACGGCCCCCTCGGTGACCAGCGCCAGGGTGCTGCCGGCCAGCCGGTCCTCGGCCAGCCAGTCGCGGACCGTCTCCAGCGCGTGCCCGGTGGCCGCCCGCACGGCGTCGGCCAGTGGCCCGGTGCCCTCCTGCCCGCAGCGGGCCAGCACCAGTGCGGGCACCGGCCCGTCGGCGGCGAGCAGGTCGGCGACGCGCCCGCCGGCCGGCAGCTCGGTCCAGGTCGCCGCGTCGGTGTCCGGCAGGGCCGGCCGCCTCCACTCGACCCGGTACAGCTCCTCGTGGAGGGCGGTGCGGGCCGGGCGCACCTGGTCGGCGGAGACCGGGCGCAGCACCAGCGACTCGGCCGAGGCGACCGGACGTCCGGTGCTGTCGGCGACCAGCACGGCCACCGAGTCGCGCCCGGTGGGCGTCAGCCGCAGCCGGACCGACGCCGCGCCCCGGGCGTGCAGGGCGACGCCGGTCCAGGAGAACGGCAGCCACCCCTGGCTCTCGCCCTCGGGCCCGGTGCCCGGCAGGACGTCGAAGACCAGTGCGTGCAGGGCGGCGTCCAGCAGCGCGGGGTGCAGGCCGTAGCGGCCGGCCTCGCCGCGCGGGCCGTCCGGCAGCTCGGCCTCGGCGAACACCTGCTCGCCGAGGCGCCAGGCCGCGCGCAGGCCCTGGAACGCCGGGCCGTAGCCGAAGCCGCCGGCGGCGAACCGCTCGTACAGGCCGTCGACGGGCAGCGGGACGGCGCCGGCCGGCGGCCACTGGGCGAGGTCCTCGGGCTCGGCGGGCGCGGCCGGGGCGAGCAGGCCGTCGGCGTGCCGGGTCCACTCCTCCTCGGGGCCGTCCTCCGGCCGGGCGTACACCGTCAGGCTCCGGGCGCCGGACGGCTCGGGGGCGCCGATCAGGAGCTGGAGCACCGTGCCGCCGGTGGCGGAGAGCACCAGGGGGGCCTGCAGGGTCAGTTCCTCGACCTGTCCGCAGTCCGCCTGGTCGGCGGCCCGCACGGCCAGTTCCAGGAAGCCGGTGGCGGGGAAGAGCACGCCGTCGAAGACCCGGTGGTCGGCCAGCCACGGCTGGGTCCGGCAGGAGAGCCGGGTGGTGAACAGGAAGCCCTCGCCGCCGGCCAGTTCGACCGCCGCGCCGAGCAGCGGGTGGTCCACCGCCAGCAGCCCGGCCGACGGCAGGTCGGCCTCGGGGGCGGTCGCCTCCAGCCAGTAGCGCCGGTGCTGGAAGGCGTAGGTGGGCAGGCCGGCGGCCTCGCGCGGGGCTGTCGGCGGGAAGCGGCGGCTCCAGTCCACCGGTGTGCCGTGGGCGTGCAACCGGGCCAGCGCGGCGGTCAGTGCCGCCTCCTCGGGCTGGTCGCGGCGCAGCAGCGGAACCAGCAGCGCGCCGGGTGACCGCTCGGCCAGGCAGTCCTGGCCGAGCCCGGTCAGTGAGCCGTCCGGACCCAGTTCGAGGTAGCGGTCGACGCCGGCCGCCTCCAGGCGGTCGATGCCGGCCCGGAACTCGACCGTGCCGCGCACCTGGTCGACCCAGTGCTCGGGGGAGGCCAGCTGTTCGGCGGTGGCGAGGGCCCCGGTCCGGTTGGCGACCAGCGGGATCCGCGGCGGGCGGAACTCCAGGGTGCTCGCCACCGCGCGGAACTCGGCCAGCATCCCGTCCATGTGCGGGGAGTGGAAGGCGTGGCTGACCCGCAGCCGGCGCGAGCGCCGGCCCAGGGCCTCCCAGTGCGCGGCGAGTTCCGCCACCGCCCGCGGGTCGCCGGAGACCACGGTCGAGGCCGGGCCGTTGACGGCGGCCAGTGAGAGGAGGTCGGCCCGCTCGGCGAGCATCGGTGCCAGTTCCTCGGCCGAGACGGTCAGCGCCACCATCGCGCCGCCGGCCGGCATCGCCTGCATCAGCCGTCCGCGGGCCGCCACCAGGGCGGCCGCGTCGGGCAGTGAGAGCACCCCGGCGACATGGGCGGCGGTGAGCTCGCCGATCGAGTGGCCGAGCAGGTAGTCGGGGGTGATGCCCCAGTGCCCGGCCAGCTCGAACAGCGCGGTGCCGAGCGCGAACAGGGCCGGCTGGGTGTACTCGGTGCGGGCCAGGGCCTCGCCGTCCGCGATCACCTCGTGCAGCGGGCGTTCCAGCAGCGGGTCCAGTGCGGCGCAGACCCGGTCGAAGGCGTCCGCGAAGACCGGCTGGGAGCGGTAGAGCTCCAGGCCCATGCCGGGCCGCTGACTGCCCTGTCCGGAGAACAGGAAGGCGGTCCTGCCGGGCCGGCCGGCGGTGCCGGTGACCACGCCGGGGTGCTCGGTGCCGGCCGCCAGCGCGGCGAGTGCCCCGGCGCGCGCGGCACGGTCGGCGCCGAGCAGCACGGCGCGGTGCTCGAAGCCCGCCCGTCCGGCGGCCAGCGCGGCGCCCGGGTCCCGGTCCGGTCCGGTCCGCTCGTGCGCCAGCAGCCGGGCGGCCTGCCCGCGCAGCGCCTCGAGGGTCCGGGCCGACAGCAGCCACGGTCCCCCGGCGGGAACCGACGGCTCCGCCGCCTCGGCCGGGACGTGCTCCAGCACGGTGTGCGCGTTGGTGCCGCTGACACCGAAGGAGGAGACACCGGCCCGGCGCGGGTGGTCGGTGGCGGGCCACGCGGTGTGCTCGGTGAGCAGCTCCACGGCGCCCGCGGTCCAGTCGATGAACGGCGAGGGCCGGTCGACGTTCAGGGTGCCGGGCAGGATCCCGTGCTGCATCGCCAGCACCATCTTGATCACGCCCGCGATGCCGGCGGCGGCCTGGCTGTGGCCGATGTTGGACTTCAACGAGCCCAGCAGCAGGGGTCGTTCGTCCCCGCGCTGCTGTCCGTAGGTGGCCAGCAGGGCCTGCGCCTCGATCGGGTCACCCAGCTTGGTGCCGGTGCCGTGCGCCTCCACCGCGTCGACCTCGGCGGCGGACAGGCCCGCCGAGGCCAGCGCCTGGCGGATCACCCGCTGCTGCGAGGGGCCGTTGGGGGCGGTCAGGCCGTTGCTGGCGCCGTCCTGGTTGACCGCCGAGCCGCGGACCAGGGCGAGCACCGGGTGGCCGTTGCGGCGGGCGTCGCTGAGGCGCTCCAGCAGCACCAGCCCGGCGCCCTCGGCCCAGGCGGTGCCGTCGGCGGCCGCGGCGAAGGGCTTGCACCGGCCGTCGGGCGCCAGCCCGCGCTGGCGGCTGAACTCGACGAACGCGTCCGGCCGGGCCATCACCGTCACGCCGCCGGCCAGCGCCAGCGAGCACTCGCCGGCGCGCAGCGCCTGGGCGGCCAGGTGCAGGGCCACCAGCGCCGAGGAGCAGGCGGTGTCCACCGTGACGGCGGGGCCCTCCAGACCGAAGGTGTAGGCGATCCGCCCCGACGCCACGCTGCCGGCGCTGCCGATGCCCAGGTAGCCCTCGAACTCCTCCGACGGCTTGGTCATCCGGGAGCCGTAGTCCCGGTAGCTGGAGCCGACGAAGACCCCGCCCCGGCTGCCCTTGAGCGTCGTCGGGTCGATCCCGGCCCGCTCGAACGCCTCCCAGGCCACTTCGAGGAGCAGCCGCTGCTGCGGGTCGACCGAGACCGCCTCGCGCGGCGAGATCCCGAAGAACGCCGGGTCGAAGTCGGCGGCGTCGTACAGGAAGCCGCCCTCGCGGGCGTAGGTGGTGCCGACCGTCGCGCCGTCCGGGTCGTAGAGGCCCTCCAGGTCCCAGCCGCGGTCGGTGGGGAAGCCCGAGATCGCGTCGGTGCCGCTCATCAGCAGCCGCCACAGGTCCTCCGGCGAGCGCACCTCGCCGGGGAAGCGGCAGCCCATCGCGACGATCGCGACCGGGTCGTCGGCCGCGTCCGGGGCGGCCTCGACGGCTGCCGCCGCCTCGTCCGCGGCCTGGACCGCCGCCTCGGCCGCCGCCGGGTCGCCGCCCGGGAGTCGGGCGAGCAGGTGGTCGGTGAGCACGGCCGTGGTCGGGAAGTCGAAGACCAGGGTGACCGACAGTCGCAGTCCGGTCGCCTCGGCCAGCCGGTTGCGCAGTTCCACGGCGGTCAGCGAGTCGAAGCCGATGTCCTTGAAGACCCGCTCGGGCTCGATCGCCGACGGATCCGCGTGGCCCAGCACCGCGGCGACCTCGCCGCGGATCAGCTCGCCCAGCGCCGCCCGGCGCTCGGGCAGCGGCAGTCGGGCCAGCCGGGCGGCCGGCGACGACTCCTCACCGGCGGTCGCGGCGCCCGCCGCGGCCTGCGGCAGGTCCTTCAGTACGGCGCTGGGTCGCAGCGCCGTGTAGGCGCGGACGAACCGCTCCCAGGCGAAGTCGGCCACCACCACCGCGCTGTCGTCGTGGTCCAGTGCCTGCTGAAGGGCGACCAGCGCGGCATCGGGGTCCATCGCCGGAAGGCCGTTGCGGATCAGCCGCTCGCTCACCGCGCCGCCGGCCAGGCTCTCCCCGCCCCACAGGCCCCAGGCCACCGAGGTGGCCGCCCGTCCGGCCGCCCGGCGCTGCTCGGCCAGGGCGTCCAGGAAGGCGTTGGCCGCCGCGTAACTGCCCTGCCCCGTGCCGCCCAGCGTGCCGGCCAGCGAGGAGAACAGCACGAAGGCCGACAGCTCGTGGTCCCGGGTCAGCTCGTCGAGGTGCAGCGCCGCGTCCATCTTGGGCCGCAGCACGTGCGCCGCCCGCTGCGCCGTCAGCGTGTCCAGCACGCCGTCGTCCAGCACGCCCGCCGCGTGCACCACCGCGCGCAGCGGCAGCTCGGCCGGGATGCCGGCGAGCAGCGTCGCCACCTGCTGCCGGTCGGAGACGTCGCACGCCACCACGGTGGCCTCCGCCCCCGACTCGGCGAGCTCGGCGACGAGTTCGGCGCAACCCGGCGCCGCCGGGCCCTGGCGGCCGGTCAGCAGCAGATGGCGCGCCCCGCCCCGGGCCAGCCAGCGGGCCACCCGCGCGCCCAGCGCGCCGGTGCCGCCGGTGACCAGCACCGTGCCGTCCGCCGGTGGCGTCCAGGCCCGCGCCGGGGTGCGCGCGCCGGTCCCGGCCGGGACCAGCCGACGGGCGAACAGGCCGGCGGAGCGCACCGCCACCTGGTCCTCGCCCTCGCCGCCGGCCAGGACCCCGGCCAACCGGGCCCGCGCCCGGTCGTCGAGCCGGGCGGGCAGATCCACCAGCCCGGCCCAGCGCTGCGGGTACTCCACCGCGGCGACCCCGCCGAGGCCCCAGGCCGTCGCCTGCGCGGGGCCGCTCAGCGGGTCCGAGCGGCCCACCGACACCGCGCCGCTGGTCGCGCACCACAGCGAGGCGTCCGGGGCGGCGTCACCGAGCGCCTGGAGCAGCGCCACCAGCGCGACCAGTCCGGCCGGCAGCGCGGTGCCCTCCGCGTGCGGCCGCTCGTCCAGCGCCAGCAGCGACAGCACGCCGTCCGGCCGCAGCTCGCCCAGCCGCGCGGCCAGTGCGGCCCGGTCGGCGTCGGCGACCGCCAGCACCGCCGCCTCGGCACCGTGCTCGCCCAGCGCCAGGACGCAGTCCGCGACCAGCGGGTGGTCCGCCGCCGACGCCGGGACGGCGACCAGCCAGCTCCCCCGGGGGCCGGAGCCCGTGACGGCCGTCAGCGGCCGCCACTGGACCCGGTAGCGCCAGCCGTCCACCGCGGCGCGGTCCCGGCTGCGCCCGAGCCAGTCGCCCAGCGCGGGCAGCACACCGCTCAGGGCCGCGCGGGTGCCGGCGTCCTCGATCCGCAGCGAGTCGGCCAGCGCGGCCGCGTCCCCGCGGCCCACCGCGTTCCAGAAACCCTCGTCCAGCGGCGCCGCCTCCGGCTGCCCGTCCGCCTCGGGCACCATCCAGAAGTGGGAACGCTGGAACGGGTAGGTGGGCAGCTCGGTGCGCCGGGCCGACGCGCCGGCGAACGGCGCGGCGAGGTCCACCGCGGCGCCCCGCACGTGCAGTTCGGCCAGCGAGGTGAGGAACCGCTCCCGGCCGCCCTCGTCCCGGCGCAGCGTGCCGGCCACCGCGGCGCCGGTGCCCGCCGCCTCGGCGGCCTGCTCCAGCCAGACGGTCAGCGCGGGGTGCGTGGACGACTCCACGAACACGTCGTAGCCGTCGGCCAGCAGCGCGCGGGCGGTACGCCCGAACTCCACCGGCCGGCGCAGGTTGCGGTACCAGTAGCCGGCGTCCAGCAGCCCGCCGTCCAGCGGCCCACCGGTGACGGTGGAGTAGAAGACGCTCTCGCCGGCGCGCGGCGACACGTCCGCCAGCAGGGTCAGCAGCTCCTGCTCGATCTCCTCCACCTGGGCCGAGTGCCCGGCGAAGTCCACACCGGGGACGCGCCAGTTCATCACGCCGTCGGCCGACAGCGCGTCCGACAGCTCGGCCAGCGCGGCCGGATCGCCGGAGAGCGCCACCGAGGTCGGGCTGTTGACCGCCGCCACCCCGATCAGGTCGCCGAACGCGGCGAGCCGGCCGGTCAGTTCCTCCACCGCCATGGGCACGAACAGCATCGCGCCCCGCCCGGCCAGGACCCGCAGGGCCCGGCTGCGCAGCGCGACCACCTTGGCGCCGTCCTCCAGGCTCAGCGCGCCGGCCACCACCGCGGCGGCGACCTCGCCCTGGCTGTGGCCCACCACCGCGTCCGGCACGACGCCGTACGAGCGCCACAGGGCGGCGAGCGAGACCATCATCGCGAACAGCACCGGCTGCACCACGTCCACCCGGTCCATCGGGTCGTCCGAGCGCAGCACCTCCAGCAGCGAGTAGTCCGTGTAAGGCGCCAGGGCCCGCTCGCACTGCGCCAGCCGCTCGGCGAACACCGGCTCGGTGTCCAGGAGTTCGAGGGCCATGCCGACCCACTGCGAACCCTGGCCGGGGAAGACGAGGACGGTGCGGCCGTGCTGCCCCGCCACGCCCCGGGCCAGGCCGGCCCCGGTGCGGCCGGCGATCAGCGCGTCCAGCCCGCGCGCGAACTCGGCCGGCTCGGTGGCGACCACGGCCGCGCGGTGCTCGAAGGAGGTCCTGGTGGTGGCCAGCGACCAGCCCACGTCCACCGGCTCCTGGCCCTGCTCGGCCAGCGTGCGCAGCTGCTCGGCCTGCGCCCGCAGCGCCTCCGGGCTGCGTCCGGAGAGCAGCCACGGCACGGCCCGGCGGGCGGCGGCCCGCTCGGCGGCCGGCGGTTCGGCCGGCGGCTGCTCGACGATCACGTGCGCGTTGGTGCCGCTCAGCCCGAACGAGGAGATCCCGGCCCGGCGCGGCCGCTCGGCCCCGCCCTCCCAGGGGCGGGCCTCGGTCAGCAGCTCGACGGCGCCCGCCGTCCAGTCCACGTTGGGCGACGGCTCACCCAGGTGCAGCGAGCGCGGCAGCACGCCGTGCCGCATCGCCAGCACCATCTTCATGATCCCGCCGACCCCCGCGGCGGCCTGGGTGTGCCCGATGTTCGACTTCAGCGAGCCCATCAGCAGCGGCCGGTCCGCCGGGCGGTCCTGCCCGTAGGTGGCCAGCACCGCGTCGGCCTCGATCGGGTCGCCGAGCCGGGTGCCGGTGCCGTGCGCCTCGACCGCGTCGACCTCGGCGCCGGTCAGCCCGGCGTCGGCCAGGGCCTGGCGGATCACCTCGCGCTGCGCCAGGCCGCTGGGGGCGGTCAGGCCGTTGCTGGCGCCGTCCTGGTTGACCGCGGAGCCGCGCAGCACCGCCAGCACCGGGTGGCCGTTGCGCCGCGCGTCGGAGAGGCGTTCCAGTACCAGCAGGCCGACGCCCTCGGCCAGCCCGAAGCCGTCCGCCTCGGCGGAGAAGGACTTGCACCGGCCGTCGGCGGCCAGGCCGCGCTGGCGGCTGAAGCCGGTCAGCGACAGCGGGGTGCCGATCACCGCGGCGCCGCCGGCCAGCGCGAGCGTGCACTCGCCGGCGCGCAGCGCCCGGGCCGCCAGGTGGACGGCGACGAGTGAGGACGAGCAGGCGGTGTCGATGGTCACCGCCGGGCCGCGCAGGCCCAGGGTGTACGCCACCCGCCCGGTCAGCACGCTGGTCGACACGCCCGCGATGAACAGGCCCTCCAGCTCGTCGGGCACCCGGTCCATGCTGCCGCCGTAGCCCTGGTAGGCGGCGCCGGCGAACACGCCGACCCGGGAGCCCCGCAGGGTGCTCGGGTCGATGCCGGCGCGCTCCAGCGCCTCCCAGGAGGTCTCCAGCAGCAGGCGCTGCTGCGGGTCCATGGCCAGTGCCTCGCGCGGCGAGATGCCGAAGAACGCCGGGTCGAAGTCGCCGGCGCCGTGCACGAAGCCGCCGGCGGTGCTGTAGCTGGTGCCCGGGCGGTCGGGGTCGGCGTCGAAGAGGCCGGCCAGGTCCCAGCCGCGGTCCGCGGGCAGTTCGCCGATCGCGTCGAGTTCGCCGGCCAGCGCCTGCCACAGCCGTTCGGGGGAGTCGATGCCGCCGGGGTAGCGGCAGCTCATCGACACGATGACGACCGGGTCCTCGTCCGCCGCGACGGTGGTGACGGCCGTGACGGCCGCCTCCGGGGCGGGCGCCCCGGCGCCGAAGAGTTCGGCCGCCAGGTGCCGGCCCAGCGCACTCGCGGAGGAGTAGTCGAAGACCACGGTCACCGGCAGTCGCAGCCCGGTCGCGGTGTTCAGCCGGTTGCGCATCTCCACGGCGGTCAGCGAGTCGAAGCCCAGGTCGCGGAAGGCCCGCGCCGAGTCGACGGCGGAGGCCGAGTCGTGGCCGAGCACCCCGGCGGCGACCGAGCGCACCAGCTCGGTCAGCTCCCGGTCCCGTTCGGCGGCGGGGAGCCGGCGCAGCCGGTCCCGCAGCTCTCCCGCGGTGCCGGCCGGCTCGTCCGGGGCGGGTTCGGAGGCCAGCGCCACCCGCACCTCGGACAGGTCCCCGATCAGCGGGCTGGGCCGCGCCGAGGTGAAGACCGGTGCGAAACTGCCCCAGTCCACGTCGGCGACGATCGGCACCACCTCGTCGCCGTCCAGCACCTGCTGGAGGGCCGTCACCGCGAGGGCGGGCGGCATGAACACCACGCCCTGCGCCCGCAACTGCTCCTCCACCAGCTGCGCGGCCATGCCCGCGCCGCCCTCCGGGCTCCAGATGCCCCAGACCACCGAGGTGGCGGCCAGGCCCTGCGCGTGCCGGCGCTCGGCCAGCGCGTCCAGGTAGGCGTTGGAGGCGGCGTAGGCGCCGTGGACGGCGCTGCCCCAGATCGAGGAGATGGAGGAGAACAGCACGAAGGCGTCCAGCTCGGTGTCCCGGAACAGCTCGTCGAGGTTGGCCGCGCCGCCGACCTTCGCGTACAGGGTGTCGGCGAACTCGGGCAGGTCGGTGTCGGCCAGCGGCACCAGCAGGCCGGCGCCGGCCGCGTGGAGCACCGAGCGGATCTGCTCGCCGTCGGCGCGCAGCCGCTCCACCAGGGCGCCCAGTGCCGCCCGGTCGGCCACGTCGCAGGCGGCCAGGGTGACCCGGCAGCCGAGTGCGGTGAGCTCCGCCGCGAGTTCGCTCGCGCCGGGCGCCTGCGGCCCGGCCCGGCCGGCCAGCACCAGGTGCTCGGCGCCGGTCCTGGCCGTCCAGCGGGCGATCTGGGTGCCGATCCCGCCGGTTCCGCCGGTGATCAGCACGGTCCCGCGCGGTTGCCAGGGCTGCCGGGCCCCGGTGCGGGCCTGACGTCGGGTGCCGCGGACCAGCCGCCGCCCGAAGCCGCCGTCCCGGCGCACCGCCACCTGGTCCTCGTCGCCGGCCCCGGCCAGCAGCCGGCCCAGCAGGGCCGCGCCCTGGTCGTCCAGCTGTTCGGGGAGGTCCAGCAGGCCGCCCCAGGCGCGCGGGTACTCCAGCGCCGCGACCCGGCCGAGTCCCCAGCTCAGCTGCTGGCCGGGCTTCGGCGGGCCGTCCTGCGGTCCGACCGCGACCGCTCCGGCGGTCGCCCACCACTGCGGGCAGCCCACCGTCAGGTCGGCCAGCGCCTGGACCAGCGCCAGGTTCAGCGCGAGGCCGACCGGGACCACCGGGTGCGCCGGGTGCGGCCGTTCGTCCAGTGCCAGCAGCGAGAGCACCCCGTCGAGCGGAGCGGCGGCCGGTCCGGCCAGCCGCTCGGCCAGCACGGCGCGCCCGGTGTCGGCCTCGGCCAGCTCGACGGTCAGCAGCTCGGTGCCGGCCAGCACCCGGGTGCAGGCCGCGACCAGCGGGTGGTCGGCCCGCGCGGCGGGCACCAGCAGCAGCCACCGCCCGCTCGGCGCGGCGTCGTCCGTACCGGCCGCCAGCCGCCGCCAGGTCACCCGGTAGTGCCAGGAGTCCACCCGCTCCTGCTCGCGGCTGCGGGCGTGCCAGTCCGCCAGCGCGGGAAGCACCGTGCTCAGCGGGGCCTGCGGTTCGACGCCCAGCGTGTCGGTCAGCTCCGCGAGGTTGCCCTCGCGCACCGCTGACCAGAACCGCTCGCCGGCCGGATCGGTCGCCGGACGCGGCCGGTCGGGGGCCTGGAGCCAGTAGCGGCGGCGCTGGAAGGCGTAGCCGGGGAGCTCGACCGGCCGGCCGCCGCGCGGCGCGCCGTAGAGGGCCGGCCAGTGCGGGGAGCGGCCCGCCGCGTGCGCCTCGCCGAGGGCCAGCAGGAAGCGGGGGAGTCCGCCCTGGTCGCGGCGCAGCGTGCCGAGTGCGGCCGCCTCCACCTCGGCGGCCTCGGCGCTCTGCTGCACACCGAAGGTCAGCACCGGGTGCGCGCTGGCCTCCACGAAGTAGCGGAAGCCGTCGGCCAGCAGGGCCCGGGTGGCGGCCTCGAACTCCACGGTCTGCCGCAGGTTGCGGTACCAGTAGCCGGCGTCCAGCTCCTCGCCGCCCAGCCGGCGGCCGTCGACGGTGGAGAAGAACGGCAGCCGGGCCGCCGTCGGGCGCAGGCCGGCCAGGTCGGAGAGCAGCCGCTCGCGGATCCGCTCGACCTGCGCCGAGTGCGAGGCGTAGTCCACCGGGATCCGGCGGGCGGTCGGGTCCGCGGCGAGCAGTTCCTCGATCGCGTCGTTGTCGCCGCTGACGACGACGGCGGTGGGGCCGTTGACGGCGGCGACGGAGAGGCGGTCGTGCCAGGGGGCGATGAGTTGGTGGGTGTGGTC
>NZ_JBEXNT010000205.1:0-1925 GCF_040611255.1 Kitasatospora sp. NPDC002965
CTTCCCCCCCCCCCCGCTCTCCCCACCCCCCCCCGCGCCCCGCCCGGAGCCCCCGCCCGGGCCGGGGGCACGCGGAAGCGTGCCCCCGGCCTGCGGCGCTGCCTTCACGCGGGCCGCGCAGAGCCGGGGCGTGATCCTCGCGGATCGCGCCCTTTCGCACTTCGGGAGCCGCGCTCCACGCTCTCGTGCGTACAGGAACCATTGCGCACGCTGGGATCGGGCGCCTCCCGAGGCCCCGACAGACCGCGCGTGCCGCAAGTCGCCGGCTCCCCCCTCCAGTCCCCGTGACCGACCTCGTCAAGGGACGGCTTCGCTCCCTGTCGCCTCGACCGGAGCCACCGCTCCCGCATGCCGGCCGCCCGCTCGTCCGCTCCTCCGGGCCCCCGGGCCGGCCGGACCTCCAGCACGCGACCTCGAACGAAGGGGAAGACCATGACCACCCCCGTCCCGTCCCGCATCACCCTGGTGAACGGCAGCTTCGAGCAGCCCCCCATCGGCAGCGGCAACGCGATCCTGCCCGACGCCTCCCAGGCCTCCAGCCCGAACCACGTCCCGGGGTGGCTGACCACCGCCACCGACCACCTCATCGAGATCTGGCACGACGGCTTCAACGGAGTCCCCTCCGCCGACGGCGCCCAGTTCGCCGAACTCAACGCCAACCAGGTCTCCACCCTCTACCAGGACCTGCCCACCACCCCGGGCGCCACGCTGTACTGGCGGCTCTACCACCGCGGGCGGCTGGGCCAGGACACCATGGCCCTGGACATCGGCAGGCCCGGCGCGGCCGTCCAGCAGCGACAGTTCACCGACGGCAACACCGCCTGGGGCTTCTACACGAGCACCTACACCGTCCCGGCCGGGCAGACCACCACCCGCTTCGCCTTCCGCTCCGTCTCCTCCGCCGGCGGCAACCAGTCGGTCGGCAACTTCCTCGACGGCATCTTCTTCGGCACCGCCCCGGCCGTCACCCTCACCAAGTACGCCATCCCCGACGGGCCCCTCGAAGTGGGTGACATCATCACCTACCGCGTGGTCGTCAGGAACGAGGGCGGTGGCAACGCCGACGCCCTCGTCCTGACCGACGCCGTGCCGAGCGGCACCACCTACCTGCCCGGATCCCTGCGGATCGTCAACGGTCCCAACACCGGCGCGAAGACCGACCGGCAGGGCGACGACCAGGCCCACTTCGACCCGGCCGGCGACCGGGTGGTGTTCAACCTCGGCAACGGCGCCACCGCCGACCGGGGCGGCAGCCTGCCCAACACCGACGCCCTCCCGAACGGCACGACGGTGGAGTACCGGGTCACCATCGACGAGGCCAGCGCCGGCGGACACGTCACCAACACCGCCACCGCCGCCTACGAGAACCGCCTCGGCCCCACCCCCCAGGCCCTCACCGCCACCTCCAACCAGACCGACACCCAGGTCCTGCCGGCCGCCGACCTGAGCGTCGTCAAGTCCGCCGACGCCACCACCGTCACCGTCGGCCAGACCGTCACCTACCGCGTCACCGTCCGCAACGCCGGACCCGACACCGCCACCCACGTGACCGTCGCCGACAGCCTCCCGGCCGGCCTGGTCTTCGTCTCCGCCGCCGCCGACACCGGCACCTACAGCCCCGACACCGGCCTGTGGAGCGTCGGGACGCTGCCCGTCGACGCCTCCGCCACCCTCGTCCTCCGGGCGAAGGCCACCGCCACGGGCCCGGTCACCAACACGGCCAGGGCGCACGCGACCGAGACCGACCTCCACCCCGCCGACAACACCGACTCCGTCACCGTCTGCGTCGAGGCCGCCCCCACCTGCTCGCCCTGCTCGAAGCCCGGCTCCAGGAAGGCGGGCGGCTGAGACCCGCCCGGCGACCGCGCGGGCTCCCGTCGCGGACGGGGGCGGCGTGGACTCGAGCTCCGGCGGCACCGGCGCCC
>NZ_JBEXNT010000205.1:1935-11957 GCF_040611255.1 Kitasatospora sp. NPDC002965
GGCCCCCCCTGCTCCACGCCCGGCCCCCGCACGGCGGGCGGCTGCGCCCCGCCCCGCCCCCGCGCGGGCGCCGTCACCGTCCGGGCCCGGACGGTCACGTCGCCGTGGACCGGATCGCCGGTGGGCCGGTGGCCCTGCGGTGCAGGTTGGTCAGCGCTCTTCGCCTGTGGTGCAAAGAACCCACCTTCTCCGAAGTGTTGACGCGTCGACCTGCGGATTCCCACCGGCGCAGGGGCCGGGGTGCAAGGTGGCGGTCGCCGGTCGTCTCCTCCCCAGGAACCGGGAGGAAGCAACCAGGACGGCGGCACCGCGCGCGCCGATCAGGCGGACACCGGACCGCTGATCCGGAGCGCTGATCCGGAGCGCGCGGGCCGCCGGTGCGGGACTCGGGGCACCCGGCCACCACAACGACAAGCCGCACATGCCGGGGGAAGGGAGTCGGAAGGCCGTGAGGGCCGTGAGGGCCGGCCACGGCGACGTGAGACAACAGGCGCCCACGTCACCCGGGGCCGGCCACCCCGGCGTCGGTCCGGCTTCGGCTCCGCGAGTAGATCAAGTATCCCCATACCCGGACGTGCTTGTCACCCTGCGTCAGAACGATCTTTTGTGGCGATTTGCGCGCTTAGGGTTGCCAACGACCGGCATGACTCACCCCCTCGGGATTCTTGGAGCAGGAATGACACCCGAAGTCGCCGCAGTCGCGGCGGAGCTCGCGGACATGGCTGCGGCGGACCACCGGGCCACCGTCCAGGCGAACAGCGACGACTACGCGGAACAACTGGCGTGGCGTCGCCTGACCGCCCGGCACGCAGACCGTCTCCACGAGCTCATGGACGCGTACGGCTGGCCCACCGCGGACCTGGTCGGCGAGGATGCGGCGCGGGCAGCGTGGCTGATCGCCCAGCACGCCGACCGGCAGCTCGACGTCCAGCGCCGGGCGCTCCGGCTGATGGAACAGGCGGTGGCAGCGGGCTCGGCGAGCCCACAGGACCTGGCCTTCCTGCGCGATCGCACCCTCGTGAACGAAGGACGCAAGCAGATCTACGGCACGCAGATCGCCGGGATCCAGGACGGCTCGCCGATCCCGTGGCCCTGCGAGGACCCCGAGCGCATGGACGACCGGCGGGCCGAGGCAGGCGTCCCACCGTTCGGCGAGTACGTCGCCCAGTTCCCGGTGGCCTGACTCGCCCCGGCCCCGCCCGGCGGATCACGCCCCGGCCCGAACCGGTCCGGGTCAGGAGGACAGCGTCTTGCTCGCCAGCACCCTCCCCTGGGCGTCGTAGGCGGCGAGTCGGATGCCGTCGAGCGGGTGCGCCGCCTTCGGGGCGTCGGGGCTCTTGCTACTGGGGCCCCAGACATAGCCGGTGGCGTAGCCCGGGTCGCCGGGGAGGGACGCGACGGTGGCCCAGTACGCCCGGCCCTCCACCTCGATGGTCATCCGGGCCACCTGCCCGGGCCCGTGGTAGACGAGGTTGTACAGGCCCTCGCGGTACTGCGGCGGGTTCCCGTAGTACTGCATGGTGATCTCGGTGGCGCCCGCCGCCCAGGAGTACCCGCTGCAGCCCGGACCGCTGCCGTAGGCGGGAGCGTCGTGGACGCAGATCTCCCGGTCCTTCAGCTGCATCCACCAGTCCTGGCGGCCCAGCGGCAGCTGCGTGCCGGGCTCCACCACCACGGCCTCGGGAGCCGGCCCCTCCGGCACCTGCGGAGCCTGCGAGGCCGGCGCGACGGCCCGGGAGCCGTGCCGCTCGGACAGTACCGCCCCCGTGCCGGCCACCACCGCGAGCGCGGCCGCCACCGCCGACGCACCCATCGCCACCCGGCGCCCGCGCCGCTGTCGGCGCACGTGAGCCCGCACGGGCCCGGCCGACCAGTCCGCCACCGCGACGCGGGCCGCCTCGTCCCGCAGAGCGCCGCGCACCATGTCCTCGGTGTCCATCACTTGTTGCCCCCGTCCGTGCCGTCGATCGTTGAACCGGTACCCACCGCGTACGAGACCAGCGCCGGGTGGCCGCGCAGTTTCGCCAGGCCCCGACTGGCCTGGCTCTTCACGTTGCCCGGCGAGCAGTCGAGCACCTCGGCGACCTGGCCCTCGCTCATGTCCTCCCAGTAGCGCAGGACGACCACGGCCCGCTGGCGCGGCGGCAGCTCCGCCAGCGCCTGGAGCAGCACGGAGCGCTCCTCGACGCCGCCGTGCCCACCACCCGCGGTGGACGCCCGGTCGGGAAGGACGGGCACGAGCAGCTGCCTGACGCGACGCCGCCGGTGACGGCTCAGGTTGTTGTTCACCAGCGCCCGGTGGATGTAGGCGTCCGGCTCCTCCAGACGGCTGATCCGGGACCAGTTCCTGAAGACCTTCGCGAAGGTCGCCTGCACCACGTCCTCGGCCTCGTGGTAGTCGCCCGTGAGCAGGTAGGCCGTGCGCACCAGCCGTCGCCAGCGCGTGGCGGCGAACCCCTCGAAGTCGAGCTCACGCGGGCCGGGGCCGCCCGCAGTAGCCGGTGCCGTCACGGGCCTCGGCCCGTCCTCCACCGGGATGTGCAATACGCTCGCGGTCATCCAAATCCTCTTCGCCTCCGCGCGACGACCCGATCGGACCGTCGCTCTGCCCTATTCACCGCCGCGCCGCCGCAAGGGTTGCACGGCACTGTCCGCGACTACGGGCTGCGGCTCACCTTCCGGGCGCTGTCGCCGTGACCGAGCGGCCCCCTGCCGGTCGGTCACGGCGACGGGGAGAACGGCGCGCCCACACGGCCCCGCCCCGGCCGAACAGGCGCACGGGGGGTCCTCAGCTGCGGACGGGGACACGGCCGAGGGTGCGGATCGGGCGGGTGAGCAGGAGGGCGACGGCGGTGAGGAAGGCGACGACGACGCCCACCAGGAGGACCCGGTCGGTACCGAAGGCGTCCACGGCCGGGCCCGCCAGGGCGCTGCCGATCGGGTACATGCCGACGGATCCGGCGACCTCGTACGCGTGGACGCGGTTGAGGACCTCGCCCGGGACCTGGGTCTGCACGCTCGTGGCCCACATGACGCCCCAGACGCCGATGCCGACACCGACCGCGACCTGGGCGGCGGCGAGCGCCCAGACCGGCCAGCCGAGCACGATGCCGAGCGGATAGAGCGGGTAGGTCGTGATCGCCACGGCTCCGGCGGCGAGTGGGCGTCGCGGCTTGTAACGGATCGCCAGCAGGCCGCCCGCCACGGTGCCCGCGCCGAGGGCGGCGTTGAGCAGGCCGAAGGCGGACGCGCCGTACTCGGGCACGACGACACCGGCGGCCACCGTCAGTTGCGGCCCCCAGGAGAGCACCGCGAAGACCATCCAGATCACGATCACGCCCCAGAGCCAGGTACGGGCGCGGAACTCCCGCCAGCCGACCGCCAGGTTGTGCCACAGACCACCGCCGGACGGCGGGGCGGGCACCGCGCCGAGCCGCAGGGCCGCCAGGCACACCGCGCTCGTGCCGTAGGCGACGGCGGAGAGCGCCATCACCCAGCCGGTGGCCCCGAAACCCACCAGGACACCGGCCAGCGCCGGGCCGCCGAGCCCGGTGAGCGCCTCGGAGGTGCGCAGGATCCCGTTCGCGCCCTGCACGTCACGGGCCACCAGGGGGACGGTCGAGGCGGAACCCGGCTGGAACATCGCGTTGGCGGTGCCGGCCGCCACCAGGAGGGTGTACAGCTGCCAGAGGTGGTCGATGCCGTGGAGGAACAGCAGGGCGAGCAGCACGTGGGCAACGAGGTTGGCCAGGTCGGCGGCGATCATCAGCCGGCGGGCGGTGAACCGGTCGGCGAGCACCCCGCCGAACAGCACCAGGCCGGCGAACGGGCCCACCAGGAAGGCCATCGCGTACCCCGCGGTGTCCAGGCCGTACCCTCCGCTGAGCAGACCGGCCGAGATCGCGACCGGCAGCATGGCCCAGCTGAGCAGACCGGCGCTGCGGGCGGTGAAGTAGTAGCGGAAGTTGCGGGACCAGATCGCCGGTTCCCCGGACGGCCGGGCCACGGACCCGGGCCTTCCGTCCTCCGGTGCGCCGGCGGACGGTGCGCCGGAGAGGTGGTCCTGGATCTGTACGGATGTCGCCGCCGCTGGGTGGTCGGTGGTGCGGTCTGCCATGGCTGTTCAACCTCAGGTCGTGGGTCGGGCGGTGTGGGTCGGGCGGGACGGGTCTGTGCGGTCAGGCGCGGGCGGCGAGCTCCGCACGCAGGGCGGCGTTCTCCTGCTCCAGCCGCGCCAGGCGGTCGCGGACCGGGGCCAGGGCATCGGCGAGCTCGCGATCGCTGAAGCGGGGGGTGATGTGGTTGGGGCAGTTCCAGGCGGTGGCCTCGACCCGGATGGTGACCAGTTGCTCGACCGTGCCCTCGGTGCGCGGCGAGTCCAGGCGCTCGGCGAGCACGGGGTCCTCACCGGGCAGGACGGCGCTCGCACGGCCGAACAGCTTGAGGCGGGTCTGCCGGGCGTGGTCGATGAAGAAGAGCGCCACCCGGTCGTCGCCGCGAAGGTTGCCGGTGGTGATGTACTGCCGGTTGCCCCGGACGTCCAGGTAACCGAGCGTGAACGCGTCCAGGACGTGGACGAATCCGGGCGGGCCGCCCCGGAACTGGATGTACGGCCAGCCGGTCTCGCCCACGCTGGCGAACAGGAAGCCGTCGAGGCCACGGATGAAGTCGGCCTCGGACCCGGTGAGCGGCTCCGGCTGCTCGGCCGGGTCCCGCAGCCGGCGGTCGGCCGCCGTGGCGCTGCCCATCTGCTGCTGTACCCCGCGCACCGGGGCGGTGTACGCGAGGCGGTCGAAGCGGCTCATCCGACGCTCCCCGCGCGGGATTCGGTCCGGGGGCCGGTCGAGGTACCGGTCGGGGCGGCGGTCCGGGAGCCGCGCTGGGCTGCGGGGCGGGGTGCTGGGGGCTGCGGCAAGGTGTCACCTCGTGGGTCGGCGGTCGGGGCAGGTCGGCCGGGCGATCGGGGGCGGAAATCGTCCGACGGCGCGGGAACGGCCCTGCGGTGCGACCACCGTACGGAGCCCGCCTGGTCGGGCACCTGCATCCCGGCCAGAGGACCGCGGGCCCTGCGGACCGCCCGGAACAGAACGGCCGCACCCCCGCCGACCTGCGGTTCTTCCGGACAGGCAGCGGTCAGGACAGGCCCCACCGGCAGAACTACGGGAACTGCCGCAACCGGTCCTCCTGCCGCCGGGCCACCGACAACAGCCGCCCCACGCCCGGCGGATCCGTCCTCCCTGTACTCAGCGGATCCGGGCCGCGCCCATCGCCCGGGAGAGCCTCAGCGCCTCGCGCCAGTGCCCGACCGCGCCGCCCGGCTCGCCGA
This sequence comes from Kitasatospora sp. NPDC002965, assembly GCF_040611255.1. Lineage (NCBI taxonomy): Bacteria > Bacillati > Actinomycetota > Actinomycetes > Kitasatosporales > Streptomycetaceae > Kitasatospora > Kitasatospora sp. NPDC002965. The sequence goes on from NZ_JBEXNT010000205.1 coordinate 7,262, forward strand.
GCGCCGACCGCGCCCGGCCGAGCACCAGCCGGGCGCGTGCCTCGCCCGGGCGGTGCCCGGTCGCACGGTGCAGGGCGAGCGCCTCGTGGCCGTGCTCCAGGGCGGTCCGCGGCTCGCCGAGCCGCACCCGTAAGCACGCCAGGACGGTGAGCGCGCTGCCCTGGAGCATCCGGAACCCGCAGGCACGGCCGAGCGCGACGGCGCGTTCCGCAGTCTCCAGGGCGGCCTCCGGTTCCAGGTGTGCCTGGGCCGTGGCGAGCCCGACGAGGGCGGCGGTCTGCCGGAAGCCGTCGTTCGCGGCCCGGGCGAGGCGGAGCGACTCCCGGTAGCTGCCGGCCGCGTCGGCGAAGTCGTGGGCGCGCTCCTGCACGCAGGCCAGTGCGAGGAGGGCGTCGGCCTCCGGCGCCCGGTCGGCCAGGGCCTGGGCGGCGGCGAGCGCGGTGTGGGCCAGCAGCCGTCCGGTGGAGTGGTCGCCCAGGTCGGTGTAGGCGCCCGCGAGGCAGCTCAGCGCCGCGCTCTCACCGAGCCTGTGACCGTGCTTCAGGTGGACCGGAAGGGTCTCGCCGAGCACCCGGACCGCCTCGCCCGGACGCCCCAGCGCGCGGTGGACGACGGCCAGGGCCGTCCGGGCGACCGCCTCCTCGCCGACCGATCCGGACGCCCGGAGCAGCCGGGCGGCGTGCGCGAAGTGTCCGGCGGCCTCGTCGAGCCGGCCGAGCTTCCAGCAGACCTGCCCGAGATCGGCGAGCTCTTCGGCGACCCCGGGTCCGCTGTCGCGCCCGCCGAGCGCACGGGCCTGCACGAGGTGCTCGTACGCCGACAGGACGGCGCCGTTGTCGTGGTGGGCGGCGCCGATGCGGCGCAGGGCGAGCGCCTCGCCGTCGAGCCAACCGGACTGCCGGGCGAGTTCCAGTGCCCGGCCGACCAGTTCCATCGCCCGCTCGTCGTCGGCGAGCACCCCGTGGCACTCGGCGCGCCGCAGCTGGGCGGCGGCCTGGGCCCGGACCTCACCGTCGGCGACGGCGGCGAACAGGCTGGCGGTGGCGACCTTGAGGCAGTCGCCCGTGTACATCCCCGCCGAGAGGTAGCTGTGGAGGCTCTCGGCCAACCGCCAGGCGACGGCGGTGAATCCCGCGCCGGACGCCTCCAGGACGGCGCCGGCCAGGTTCTCCCGCTCGCTGTCCAGCCAGTGCGCGGCCTGACCGTGGTCCGAGATGGCCGGGGCGGCGACGGGTCCGGACGCGGGGACCGGGGCGAGGGCGGGCACGGACGGGGTGACCGGGGTCGGCGGCGCCGCCGGGAAGGCCGCCGGGAGGGCCGTGGGGGCGGACGGGTCCGCGGCCGGCTCGGCGGGGTAGAGCAGCCGGGCCGCGGCGTCGGTGTGGTCGAGGTACCAGTCGAACAGCCGCTGGCGGGCGGTGTGTGCCTCCTCCTTGCCGACCAGTTCGCGGGCGTAGGAGCGCAGCAGGTCGTGCAGCCCGAAACGGCCGGCCGCCCGTTCCTGCACCAGGTGGGCGTCGGCCAGGGCGACCAGCAGTCCGGCCGACTCGGCCGGGGCGGCGTCCGCCAGCGCGGCGGCGCCGTCCACGGTGAGGTCCGGTCCCGGCATCAGGCTGAGCAGCCGGAACATCCGCCGGACCGGCGCCGGGAGGGCGCTGTAGGAGAGGTCGAAGGCGGCTCGTACGGCCGAGCTCCGGTCGCCTTCGACGTGGAGCCGGCTGAGCATGTCGTCGCCCGCCAACTCGGCGTACTGGTCGGCGATCGTGGCGTTGCGGGCCACCAGGTTGGCACCCGCGATCCGGATGGCCAGCGGCAGGCCGCCGCACACCCGCACCAGCTCGCGGGCGGCCTCCTCCTCGGCCGCGACGTTGCAGTCGCCGATGGTGCCGCCGAGCAGCCGACGGCCCTCCTCGGGGTCGAGCACGTCCAGGGCGAGCCGGCGGGCACCGTCGCTCGCGACCAGCCCGGCGAGCCGGCTGCGGCTGGTGATCACCACCGCGCAGCCCTGGGCACCCGGGATCAGCGGCCTGACGTGCTCGGCGTCGCGCGCGTCGTCCAGCAGGACCAGCATCCGCCGGTCGGCGAGCAGGGTGCGGTACAGCGCCGCGGCCTCGTCCTCGTCCGGGGGCAGCCGGTGCGGCGGGGTACCGAGGGCCCGGAGGAACTGTGCGAGGACGTCGCCCGGCCGCAGCGTCGGGAGCCGGGAGCGTCCGCGCAGGTCCACGTAGAGCTGGCCGTCCGGGAAGTGCTCGCGCCGGGTGTGCGCCCAGTGGATGGCGAGGGCGGACTTGCCGACGCCGGGCGCGCCGACCACGGCCACCATCTGGGGACGGCGGGCCGGGTCGGGGTCGACGAGGGCGTCCAGGTCCAGGATCTGCCGCTGCCGCCCGATGTGGGGCCCGGTTCTGGCGGGCAGTTGGGCCGGCGCGGGGTGCGGGACCGGCGGTGTCCGGAGGCCGGCCACGACGGCGTCCCCGGGTACCCCGAGCTGCCCGGGGCGCTCGACACCCTCGGGGCGCTCGGGGCGCTCGGGGCGCTCGGGGCGCTCGGGGAGGGGAAGGGGGCCAGGGAGCCCGGGGTGCCGGAGGTCGGGCGGCAGTTGGCGGCGCAGCACCCGCAGATGGGCGTCACGGACCTCCGCGCCGGGCCCGACCCCCAACTCCTCGTCCAACCGGGCCCGCAGGCGGTCGAACACCCGGAGCGCGGCGGCCTGCTCCCCGCTGCCGGCCAGGGCGAGGATCAGCCGGGCGTGCAGGCCCTCGTGCAACGGCTCGGTGTGCACCAGGTCCCCCAGCACCGGGACGGCCTCCCCCGCGCGCCCCAGCAACATCGCGGTGTCCGCGTGCAACAGCGCCGCCGCCACCCGCCGTTCATTGGCCGCGACCGCGGCCGGGTGCTGGCGCAGCACCAGGTCCGCGTCCGCGAGGACCGGGCCGCGCCAGCACCGCAGCGCCTGTGCCAGCAGCTCGTACCCGGCCTCCCGCTCCGGCCCGCGGTGGACGCGCTGCGCCCGGTCGACCAGCTCGTCGAACCCGCCGAGGTCGATCCGGCTCCGGGAGTCCTCCAGCCGGTAGCCGGTCGGCGTGCGGACGACGGCGGGCCGCGGTACGGCGCGGTGGCCGTCCGGTTCCAGGAGGTGGCGCACCTGGCTGACGTAGGTGTGCACCAGGCTCTGCCGGGACCCGGGCGGCCCGGACGGCCAGAGCGTGTCGGTGATCTCCTGTTGGGTGGCCGGCTCGGGGTGTTTGAGGGCGAGCAGTCCGAGCAGCCGGCGCAGCATCGGGCTGGTGACCGGGACGGTGACCCGGCCGCGCCGGAGGTCGAGCGGGCCGAGGATCAGGAGGCGCGGCCGGAGGGCTCCGCGCGGCGCGGCGTCACCGGCGGCGGCAGACAGGCCGTCCAGCTCGTGGTCGGTCAGCCCCAGCACCTCCGCCAACTGCTGGAGGGTACGCGCCTGCGGCCGCTGGACCCGGCCGTGTTCGATGTCGCGCAGTGCCCGCGTGCTGATCCCGGCCCTCGAAGCGGCGTCCTCCTGGCTGAGCCCGGCGCGACTGCGGAACGAGCGGAGCCGCGGACCGTACGGACCCGGCTCGCCCGACGGACCGTCCAGGGCCGGCCCGGTGGCCGTCACCCTCTCCGACATGACATCCCCTCACCCGCCGGCCACACACCACCGTCCCCCGGACGGCGGCAGGCGAAGGCCGCGCGCGGCCGCTACCGCGGGAGACCTCGGCCATGATCAGTCTGGACCAGACCATTGCCCCGGACAAGGGACGTCCGCCACGATCCCGCCGGGATCACGGGTTCGGGCGGCGCTCGGTGAACACCAACGGGTTCTGGATGCGCCCGTGCTGCCCGCCGCCCGTTCCGGGGGCCTGCGGAATCGCCGGCCAGGCGGCGGGGCGACATCGCGCGTGGTCACCGGCGCAGCGGCCCCGGGCCGTCACGGAGGGCCCGGGTCCGTCACGGAGGGCCGGGGCCGTCAACGGGTGAGCAGGGCGCTGACGGTCTTGCCACCGGCGTCCCGGTGGGTGACGGCGGTGGTTCGGGCGAGGCGGTTGACCATGGGCCAGCCGAATCCGCCGGTGCCGTCGTCGAGGTCGGGGGTGCGCATGCGCGGGGCCTGCGGGCTGTGATCGTGCACGGCCACTTCGACGCTGTCCGTGTAGGCGGTCAGTTCCAGGGTGAACGTGCCGCCGCCGTGGCGCAGGGCGTTGGTGACGAGCTCCGAGACAACGAGGACCACGCTCTCCGCAGCCCCGGGAGCGGGCACCGGCACGAGGCTCCCGAGGAATCTGCGCGCGCGCTCGCGCGCACCGGCGACGGACGAGGCGGAGTGGAGGGCTTGGACCTCGACGCACATCAGGTCCATCAGGTCACCTCTTCCTGGGGCGACAGCCCCGCTCCGGCCTACCCGGCCCTTGTTCCCCGGTATCGCAGCACCAACCCTTCCACGGCGATCCTGCGGACCGAACCCGTCTCTCCCCGGGCTGCGGGCCGCCGAGCGGTGGGGTCGGGACGACGGTGGGACGGGTCGTGGAGGTCGCGCTGGTTCAGGGCCCAGCGAGGGCCCCGCCCCGCCGTCCGGTCGTCCGCCCCGGCGACGCAAGGGTCGCATCAGAGGGAGGGGGTGGGACCTGCCGAGGGCCTGGTGGCCGCGTCCACCACCTCGTTCACCACACTGACGCCGGACAAG
>NZ_JBEXNT010000206.1:0-11892 GCF_040611255.1 Kitasatospora sp. NPDC002965
CTACCCGCTGAACGCCAACTTCCTCGCGGACGTCTACCGCACCGGTGCCGCCTCCAACGACTTCGGCTACAGCAGCGCCCGCCCGTCGCCCACCCTCCGCACCCCTACCGCCCGCGCTCCCGCCGTCCGCACTCCCGCCGCCCCTGCTCCCACCGCCCCGCACCCCTCACGCCCGTCGCCCGTCCGGCCGCACCGGACCGGCGACCGCCCCCACCCGTCGGTAGCGTGGCCGGGACGGCAAGGGCAGCGAGCAGCGGAAGGCCGGGCGGGAGCGATGGTCAGCGACATCGGCGGCGAACTCGATCTCACCGGCCTGCGACGCGTCTACGGGCGGCCCGGCCACCGGCTCTTCTACGCGCTCGTCTGCCGCAACGCCCGGCACTGGGGCTGGACCGAACCCGGCCAGTCCAAGTGGCGCTGCTGGCAGGCACAGCGCCGGCTGGAGGCCGTCCTGGGCCGCAAACTCGCGCTGCCGCCCGGCTCGCGCGTCCTGGACGCCGGAGCCGGCTCCGGCGTGGTCGCGCGCCGGCTCGCCGCCCGCCTCGGCCTGCGGATCACCGGCGTCGACGTCCTGGACTTCCACGTCCGCGAGGCACGCCGGCTGAGCGCCCTGGCCGCGCTGGAGGAACGCACCACGTTCAGCTGGGGCGACTTCCACGAACTCGACTACCCGGACGGCTCGTTCGACGGCGTCTACTCGATGGAGACGCTCTGCCACTCCTACGACCCGGCCCGCGCGCTGGCGGAGTTCCACCGGCTGCTGCGCCCGGGCGGGCGGCTGGTCCTGCTCGGCCCCGTCGGGTTTCCCGCGGCGGAAGTCCCGGCGGACAAGCGGGCGTTACTGGAGCCGTACCTGGACGCGATGACGATGGTGGGCGCGAAGCGCTACGACACCCGCTCGCTCGGCGGGCTGATCACCGACGCCGGCTTCCGGATCGAGGAGGAGCTGGACGCCAGCTCCTACTACCGGCCCACCACGGAGGCGCTGTACGCCTACTTCCGGATCCCGTACGCGGTGCTGCGGCGGTTCGGGGCGACCGAACAGTGGCTGGCGCTGCGGTCGACGGTGGAGATGTACGCGCTCCGGGACCACATCGCCTGGCTGGTGCACACCGCCGTCAAGCCGTGAGCCGGCTCACGGCCCCGGCGTCGACGAACCGGCCCCCGGCAGCTGCGCGCCCAGCATCCTGAGCACCAACTCACCGTACCGGCGGCCCAGTTCCTCGGGCGTCTCACTGCTTCGGTCGGTGTACCAGCGGGACACGTCGATGCCCAGCGAGGTGACCGCGCGGGCGGCCGTCCGCACCTCGCCGACCTCGAAGACGCCCGCCGCCAGGCCCGCCTCGATCAGCCGGGTGACCTCGCGCTCGATGTCCAGGCGGAGCGCCGCGACCACCGCGTAGGCGTCCTCGGGGAGCGCGTGCAGCTCGTAGTTGACCACCCGGCCGACCGTCCGGGCCCGGGCGTGCCAGGCGGTGAACTCCTCGACCAGCCGCCGCATCCGCGTCACCGGGTCACCCTCGCCGGCCACCGCCGTCCGGACCAGCGCGAGGGTGGCGGCGTGGCCGACCCGGCTGATCTCGGCCAGCAGCGCGGCCTTGGACGGGTAGTGGATGTACAGCGCGGCCGGGCTCATCCCGGCACCGGTGGCGATGTCCCGGGTCGTGGTCGCGTGGAAGCCGCGCTCGGCGAAGGACTCCACGGCGGCCCGGAGCAGCCGGTGCGCCGCCTCGGGGCGGGTGTCGGCGCCGCCGGGCAGCGTGGGCCAGAGCTCGGCGATGGGCGTGCTGGTCATGGCGCCATCCTCGCAGATCGGTCGTACGGACATTCGCCCCGCAGGAGCCCGCGAGAGCCCACGAGAGCCGGCTCGGGCGGGACGGACCGGCGGCCCGGGACCGGCGGCCCGCCCCGGCCCGACGGCTGTTGACAGGGTCACCCGCCGACACCATGCTAAGCAAGCGCTTAGTCACGGCCGTGCCGAGCCGCGCACAGGGCCGACCCCCGCCGAGAGGACCCCGTGGTGCACTCCTTCAAGGGCCAGGTGGCCGTCGTCACCGGAGCGAGCCGGGGCATCGGCCTCGGCATCGCACGCGAGCTGGTCGCCCGGGGGGCCAGGGTCTGCCTGACCGCCCGCACCCCCGGACCGCTCGCCGAGGCGGTCCGCGACCTGGGCGGTCCCGAGGTCGCCGTCGGTGTCCCCGGCAAGGCCGACGACCCGGCCCACCAGGAGGAGGCCGTCACCCGCACCCTGGAGGTCTTCGGCAGGCTCGACTGCCTGGTCAACAACACCGGCATCAACCCGGTCCACGGCCCGGTGCTGGCCACCGACGAGGCCGCCGCCGCCAAGATCCTCGCCGTCAACGTGCTGGCCCCGCTCGCCTGGACCCGCCGCGCGCACGCCGCCTGGATGGGCGAGCACGGCGGCTCGGTGGTCAACGTCGCCTCCGTGGCCGGCATCCGCGCCTCCCTCGGCATCGGCATGTACGGCGTCTCCAAGGCCGCGCTGATCAGGCTCACCGCCGAACTCGCCGCCGAACTCGGCGAGCAGGGCATCCGGGTCAACGCGGTCGCGCCGGCCGTCGTCAAGACCAGGTTCGCCGAGGCCCTGTACGAGGGCCGCGAGGACGAGGTCGCCGCCGCCTACCCGCTGGGCCGGCTCGGGGTCCCGGAGGACGTCGCGGGCGCCGTCGCCTTCCTGCTCTCCCCGGACGCGGCCTGGATCACCGGCCAGACGCTCGTCGTGGACGGCGGCGTCACGCTCGGCGGCGGCCTGTGAGCCCCGACCCGGGCCGGCACCCGGCCGCAGGCCCCTCGCCGCACGCCGCCGCGACCCCGTACGCCGGCCAGGGCGTGGTGGTAACCGGCGCCGGGCGGGGCATCGGCGCCGCCGTGGCCCGCGCCTTCGCCGCCGCCGGCGCCCACGTCGTGGTCAACGCCCTCGACGCCGGGGCCGCCCGCGCGGTCGCCGCCGACTGCGCAGGCGCCGCCGTCCCCGGCGACGCCGCCTCCGCCGAGGGGCTGGCCGCCCTCGTCGGCGCCGCCCGGACGGCGCTTGCCGAGCACGGTGCCGAGATCGACGTCTGGTGCGCCAACGCGGGCGTCGCCCCGACCGGCGGCGCCGACGCACCGCCCGCCGCGTGGGCCGCCGCGTGGGAGGTCAACGTGCTGGCCCACGTCCGGGCCGCCGAGCTCCTCCTCCCCCGCTGGCTGGAGCGCGGCACCGGGCGCTTCGTCGCCACCGTCTCGGCCGCCGGGCTGCTCACCATGCTGGGCTCGGCCCCGTACGCCGTCTCCAAGCACGGCGCCCTCGCCTTCGCCGAATGGCTGGCCGCCACCTACCGGCACCGCGGCCTCCGGGTGCACGCGCTCTGCCCGCAGGGCGTGCGCACCGCGATGCTGGACGGCACCGGCCCGGTCGGCGCGGCCCTGCTCGCACCCACCGCACTGGACGCCGACGACGTCGCCGAGGCGCTGCTGGACGGGCTGGCGGCCGACCGCTTCCTCGTCCTGCCGCACCCCGAGGTCGCGGAGTACACCGCCGTCCGGGCGGGCGACCCGGACCGCTGGCTGGCCGGGATGAACCGGCTGCAACAGGGACTGGAGAGGAGCGGGGCACTGTGAGGGCTTGGCAGGTCAGGGAGTTGGGCGAACCGCGTGAGGTGCTGCGACTCGCCGGGGGCGTCCCGCGGCCGGTCCCCGGACCGGGACAGCTGCTGGTCCGGGTCCGGGCCGCCGCCGTCAACTTCCCGGACGCGCTGATGGCACGCGGCCAGTACCAGGTGCGCCCGCCGCTGCCGTTCACACCCGGCGTGGAACTGTGCGGCGAGGTCGTCGGCGCCGACGGACCGTGGCGTCCGGGCGACCGGGTCGTCGGCACCCCGTTGCTGCCGCACGGCGCCTTCGCCGAGTACGCCCTGCTGGACGCGACCGCCGCCTTCCCCGCTCCCGCGGCGCTGGACGACGCCGAGGCCGCCGCGCTGCACATCGGCCACCAGACCGCCTGGTTCGCCCTCCACCGCCGGGCGGCGCTGCGCCCCGGCGAGACGCTGCTGGTGCACGCCGCGGCCGGCGGGGTCGGCAGCGCCGCCGTCCAGCTCGGCCGGGCGGCCGGCGCGCGGGTGATCGCGGTGGTCGGCGGGCCCGGAAAGGCCGCCGCCGCCCGGGAGTCGGGCGCCGACCTGGTGGTGGACCGGACGGCCACGGACTTCGTCGCGGCCGTCAGGGAGGCCACCGACGGCCGGGGCGCCGACGTCGTCTTCGACCCGGTCGGCGGCGAGGCGTACACCGGCTCCACCCGGTGCGTCGCGTTCGAGGGCCGGATCGTGGTGGTCGGCTTCGCCTCCGGGCGGATCCCGGAGCCCCCGCTCAGCCATGTGCTCGTGAAGAACTACACCGTCCTCGGCCTGCACTGGGGCCTCTACGCCACCCGTGACCCGCAGGCGGTCCGCACCGCCCACGAGGAGCTCACCGCACTCGCCGCCGGGGGCGTGGTCCGCCCCGTGGTCACCGCCCGCCTGCCGCTCACGGAGGCGGCCGACGCCGTCCAGCGGGTCGCCGACGGCACCACCACCGGACGGCTGGTGGTGCTGCCCTGACGGCGCGGGGCGGCCGGGACTCCGCCGACCCGGCCGTCACCGCCCGTCGGCGCCCCGGCCCGCCGCGCCGGCGGCGATCACCTCCAGGACCGGACGGGGGCGGCGGCCGAGCAGCGCCGCGAGGTCCCCCGGCCCGCCCGGCCCTGCGAGGAAGCCGTGCGCGACGGCCGAGTACGTGCCGGCCGTCATCGGCACCTGGAAGGACTCCGCACCGGAGGCCACGACGGCCGCCCGCAGTTCGGCGAGGGACCCGGGCCGGTACTCGACCGGCCGGTCCCCGGCCCGGCTCAGCGCCGCCGCGACGTCCGCGCCGCCCACCGCCTCCTCGCCGACCAGTTCGTAGACCCGCCCCGCGTGCCCGGCCGGCGCCAGCGCCACCGTCACGGCCACCTCGGCCAGGTCCTCCCGTGCGACCGCCGCGAGCCGTCCGTCGCCGAGCGGTGCGGTGATCACACCGTGCCGGTCCGGAGCGGCCAGGGCGCCCAGCAGCTCGGCGTAGAGGCCGTTGCGCAGGATCGTCCAGCGCAGCGTCGCCGACGCGCGCAGCCGGCGCTCGGTCCAGCGGTGGGCCAGCGCGTAGGCGAGGTGGTCGCCGTCACCGGAGAGGCTGGTGTACACGACGTGCTCGACCCCGGCCCGCTCGGCCGCCTCGACGGCCGCCCGGTGGCGGGCGATCACCACGTCGTCCTCCCCGTAGCCGGCCGAGATCAGCAGCAGCGTCCGCACGCCGGCGAAGGCCTCGTCCAGGGTCTCCGGCCGGTCGAAGTCCACGGCCCGGACCGGGACGCCCGGCACGGTCACCCGCTCCGGGTTCCGGGTCCCGGCCACCACACCGCCCGGGCCGTTGTCCGGCCCACCGGCCGACAGCCGGGCCAGCCGCTCCAGTACCAGGGCGCCCAGACCGCCGTTGACGCCGGTGACGAGAAGCATGGTTCCTCCGTGATCGAGAAGCGGTCGGCGGACGCCGACGGTCCGCCCCGGGCCGGCGGTCCCCGCCGCGCCCTGCACTGCGTCCATCCTCGATAACCTGGGCGTTCGGCGTAAGGAGGCACTTGCATGTCAGTAGGGCACACCGGCATAACCACCCCGGCCACCGCCCGTCCGGTGGTCTGGTGCGAGGACGGCGTGGACTGCGGCATCCGCGGTCTGCTGGACCGGCTCGGCGACAAGTGGTCCGTCCTGGTGGTCGTCGAACTCGCCCAGGGCGTACGGCGGTTCCGCGAACTCCAGCGCGCCGTTCCGGGGATCTCGCAGCGGATGCTGACGCTGACGGTCCGCCGGCTGGAACGGGACGGCCTGGTGTCGAGGACGGTCCACCCGACCGTCCCCCCGCAGGTGGACTACGAGCTGACGCCCGTCGGCCACAGCCTGACCCACCTGGTCCGCGCCATGGTGGACTGGTCCTACGACCACCACGACTCGATCCTCGCGTCACGGCAGGACTGGGACGCCGCCAACCCGGACTCGGACATCCGGTAGCCCGCCGGGAGCACCGCGCGAGGCCGGACGGGACCGGAACGGCGCACGAGGCCGGACGGCGGTCGCCCCGCCCGGCCCGCCCGGCCCGTCCCCCGGCCCGCCCGGCCGCGGTACGCGCGGAGGGTCAGCGCGCGTACTCCATCTCCGGGAACCTCGGCGACGGCCCGTCCAGCAGGTGGTCGTCGTGTCCGCGCAGCCAGCGGTCGAGGAACGAGGCGACGTAGGACCGGGTGGCGAGCACCGCGCGGTCGGGGCGGACCTCGCCCACGTCGCCGCGCAGGGCCTCCGCGGAGACGGCGCCCTGCCGGGCGAGCTGGGGCAGCAGGGACTGGGCGTCGGTGTAGGAGCCGTGCCGGGATCCGGTCAGGGTGACGTCGGCCTTCCAGCCCCGGGTGTGCTGCCAGAACGAGGCCCAGCCGGGCTGGTTCCGGTAGTCGCCGGAGTCCGGGCTGCCCGTGCCCATCAGCAGGAACGGGCGGTCGAGGCCGTTCTCGGCCACGCTGCTCAGGTGCACCCCCGTCCCGTCCGGGCCGGGGAAGTGCAGCTGACCGTCCATGTTCACGCCGGCCTTGATCCGCGGGTCGTCGTGCATGCTCTGGGCCGCGGTGAACCCTCCGGCCGAGTGGCCGACCATGCCCACCCGGCCCAGGTCGAGCGAGCCCGCGAGGGCCGCCGGCAACCGCCCGTCGGTCCGCAGCGCGCCCAGCTCGTCCAGGACGAAGCGGGTGTCGTCGACCCGCGTCTGCAGGGCCTTGCGGAGCAGCGCGCCGATGTCCAGACCGGGTCGGCCCACCATCGCCGGGAGCACCGAGGTGGCCAGGGCGCCCCCGGGGAAGGCCACTTCGGAGGCTTCGTAGGTGTGGTCGACGGTGACGACGACGTAGCCGCGCGAGGCGAGGTCCTCGACCAGACCGGTGCCCCACGTCCGGGGGTCGCCGAGCCCGGCCGAGTACAGCACCACCGGGCGCGGGCCGGCTCCGGGCAACGCGGGCGCGTCCTGCCGGGCGTGCGTGCGGACCCCCGACCAGTCGGTGCGGCCGGGCTCCGTACCGTAGTTGAAGACGGACGCGCCGCCCGTGCCCCCGAAGTGCTCGGCCGCACGCGGCACCATGTAGCGGGCCGGCTGCTCGTTCCCGGACACCGGACGGGTGGCCGGGTACCAGAGGCTGATCATCAGCTCACGGGCGCGGTCCGGCTGCCACGGGTCCTGCCGCCCGGCGTCGGTGAGTCGCAGCGAGGTGGTCCCGACGGCGTACGGCCCGACGGGCCGGGGCAGCCAGGCCCGTGCCTGGCGTTCCGCGGCGGACGCCGCCGCCGCGGCCGGGGCCACCGCCCCCGAGCCCAGGACGGCCGTCGCCGTCGCGGCCACCAGTACGGCGGCGATCCCCGTCCGCACGCCCCCTCCGTGTCCCCGCTTGCGCATGTCTCCCCGCTCCCCGTTCCGTGGGACCGCCGCCGACCGGCCGGCCCGTACCGCGACAGTACGGGCCGGGCGGTGCGGGGGGCGTCATACCGCGGAGCCAACCCGCCGGGTGCTACCCGGGTATGACATCCGATGACCTGCGCGGACGCGCGGCGCACGGCACCCGGACGGCGCAGCCGGGCACCGGTGCGTGCCTGCGCCGGCTCCTCCGGCCGGGGCTCACCGGTACCGCTTCAGCTCCCGCCGGGCCAGCGAGCGCTTGTGCACCTCGTCCGGGCCGTCCGCCAGACGGAGGGTGCGGTTGCCGGCCCACAGCTGCGCGAGCGGGGTGTCCTGGCCGACCCCGGCCGCGCCGTGCGCCTGGACGGCCTTGTCCAGGATCCACTCGACGGTGCGCGGCGTGGCGATCTTGATGGCCTGGATCTCGGTGTGCGCGCCGCGGTTGCCGACGGTGTCCATCAGCCAGGCGGTCTTGAGCACCAGCAGCCTCAACTGCTCGATCCGGACCCGGGACTCCGCGATCCAGTCCTGGATCACGCCCTGCTCGGCGAGCGGACGACCGAAGGCCACCCGGTCCAGGGTGCGGCGGCACATCAGCTCGACGGCGCGCTCGGCGGTGCCGATCGCCCGCATGCAGTGGTGGATCCGGCCGGGCCCGAGCCTCGCCTGGGCGATCGCGAAGCCGGAGCCCTCCTCCCCGATCAGGTTGCCGACGGGGACCCGGACGTCCTCGAAGTCGATCTCGGCGTGCCCGCCGTGCTCGGCGTCGTCGTAGCCGAAGACGGTCATGCCGCGCCGGACGGTCACGCCCGGGGTGTCCCGGGGCACGAGGATCATGCTCTGCCTGCGGTGCGGTTCGGCCTCCGGGTCGGTCCTGCCCATCACGACGAGGATCCGGCACTCGGGGTTCATCGCTCCGCTGATGTACCACTTGCGGCCGTTGACCACGTAGTCGTCGCCGTCGCGTTCGATCCGGGTGGCGATGTTGGCGGCGTCGGAGGAGGCGACGTCGGGCTCGGTCATCGCGAAGGCGGAGCGGATCTCGGCGTCGAGCAGCGGTTCGAGCCACCGCTCGCGCTGCTCGGCGGTGCCGAACTGGGCCAGCAGTTCCATGTTCCCGGTGTCGGGCGCGGCGCAGTTGAGGGCGGGCGGGGCCAGCTGGGGGCTGCGCCCGGTGATCTCGGCGAGCGGGGCGTACTGGAGGTTGGTGAGGCCGGCGCCGTGCTCGCCGGGGAAGAAGAGGTTCCACAGCCCCTGCTTCCTGGCCTCCGCCCGCAGGCCGGCGACGACCGGGGGCACCGCCCAGGCGGGACGGTCCGGGTCGGCCAGCTGGGCGGCCAGCACGGACTCGGCCGGGTACACCTGGCGGTCCATGAACTCCGTCAGCCGGTCGACGAGTTCGAGGGTCCGGTCATCGTGGGCGAAGTCCATCGTTCAGCGCTCCTGGGGTGCTTCGAGAGTGGTGAGGCCGTGCTCGACGAGGACGGGCGCCATGGTGCCGGCCCGCTCGAACCCGGCCCCGAGGGTGCTGCCCTGCCGGAACCGGTAGTGGATGCCCTCCGCGACGACGGCGAGCTTGTACGAGGCGAAGGCGACGTACCAGTCGAGGTCGGCGGCGTCCCGTCCGGTCGCCCCGGCGTACCGGGCGGCCAGGTCACCGGCCGGCGGGAAGCCCGGGGCGGTGGCGGCGCCGGGGATCAGGCCACCGCCGGCACCGGCGAGCTGGGTGTACATCACCAGCAGGCCGACGTCCGTGAGCGGGTCGCCGAGGGTGGACATCTCCCAGTCCAGGACGGCCGCGATCCGGTCCCCGTCGTCGATCAGCACGTTGTCGAGCCGGTAGTCCCCGTGGACCAGCGCCGGGGCCGGCGAGACCGGCCGGCGGGCGACGAGCAGCTCGTGCAGCCGGTCGATGCCGGGCAGGTCGCGGCTGCGCGAGGCGTCCAGCTGAGTGGACCAGCGGCGCAGTTGCCGCTCCAGGTAGCCCTCCGGGCGCCCGAAGTCGGCGAGCCCGGCCTCCGCCGGATCGATCCGGTGCAGCGCGGCGAGGGTCTCCACCAGCGACAGGCCGATGGCGTGGACGCGCCCCTCGCCGAGTGCCGCGAGCGGCGCGGCGTCCCGGTGCGCGGTGCCGGGCACGTACGCCATCAGGTACCAGGGCGCGCCGAGCACCTCCGTACCGGGGTCGAGGTGGAGCGTGGCGGGCACCGGCACGCCGGTGCCGTGCAGGGCAGTCATCACCCGGTGCTCACGGCCCATGTCGTGCGCGGTGGCGAGGACGTGCCCGAGCGGCGGCCTGCGCAGCACCCAGCGGGAGCGGCCGTCGGTGAGCCGGTAGGTGAGGTTGGAACGGCCGCCCTCGATCAGCTCGGCCCGCAGCGGGCCGTTCACCGTGCCCGGAAGCACCCGGTCGAGGTGGGCGCGGAGCCGGCCCAGGTCGAGCCCGGGCGGATCGGCGGGGTGGTTCTCCGGCACGGGCTCTCTCCTCGTCGGCCGTCGGCGGCCCTTGGTGGCCCGTCGGCTCCTTGGCCGGTCGGCCTGTCGGCCGGTCGGCCTATTGGTCTGTTGGTCGGTCGGCCTGTTGGCGATCCACTGACTAAGCGCTTGCTTAGCATTCAGCCGACCGCGTTCACCTGTCAATCCCACCCGCCCGCCACAATGTGCCCATGAGGTTGATCCACACCGTGGCCGGCGTGCTGCTCCTGCTGCTCACCATCGGCAGCATCCTGCGCACGCTGGTCGTGCCGCGCGGCCTGTACTCCTCCCTGGTGCACGGCCTGTGGCGGGCACTGCGGTCCGTCCTGCGGCTGACCGCCGCCCCGTTCGGCACCTACCGGGCGCAGGACCGGGCGCAGACCTGGCTGGCCCCGCTGATGCTGCTCGGCATGCTGGGGGTCTGGCTCGGCGCCATGCTGACCGCCTACACGCTGATACTGCACGGCACCTCGCGACTGGACTGGTCGGTCTCCTTCCGCGAGGCCGGCTCCAGCCTGCTGACCCTCGGCTTCGCCAGCGGCGACCGGCTCCACCTCTCCGTCATCGACTTCCTCGCCGCCGCCGGCGGCCCCCTCGTGATCGCCCTGCAGATCGCGTACCTCCCCACCCTCTACGCCGCCTACAACCGCCGCGAACTGGAGGTGACGCTCCTGCAGTCCCGGGCCGGCGAACCCGCCTGGGGTCCCGAACTGCTCGCCCGGCAGGCGCTGGTCGACACCGAGACCGCCCTCCCCCAGCTGTACCGCGACTGGGAACGGCTCGCCGCCGACCTCGGCGAGAGCCACTCCAACTACCCCGTTCTCATCTCGTTCCGCTCCCCGCAGCCCGAGCGCAGCTGGGTGGTCGGCCTGACCGCCGTCATGGACGCCGCCGCCCTCCACCTCGCGATCGCCCCGCGCACCGCCCCGCCCGAGGCCCGCCTCGTCCTGCGGGCCGGCTTCACCGCGCTGCGCGACATCGGCCGCTCGCTGCGCGTCGACTTCGACCCCGACCCGTCCCCCGAGGCGCCGATCCGCCTCGGCTACACCGAGTTCGACGCCGCCGTCGCCCTGATCGCCGCCGCCGGGTTCCCGCACGAACGGCCCGCCGCCGAGGCCTGGCCGCACTTCCGCGGCTGGCGGGTCAACTACGAGCACCTCGCCCACGAGCTCGCCCGCCGCAGCGACGCCGTCCCCGCCCTCTGGACCGGCCCCCGCGACTTCCGGGCGCCGACCGTGCCCCCGGCCCGCCCCACCGACCGCCGCCCGGACGTCATCTGACGCCCCGGCCGCGACGGGGCGTCCGCCCTTCCCCGGACCGGCTGCTTCGGCGATCATGGCGACATGAGCAGCGGTGCGAACAGCCGGTCCGCGCAGAACCGGAGCCGTGACGACGGCGACTCCCGTCCGGGGTGGGCCGAGACGGTCGAGCTTCGGACCGTGGACGCGGGCGGTCTGCTCCGGCCGGTCACCGTCCACCTCGGCGCCCCGTCCGTCGCGCGCATCGCCCTCCTCGACGGCGACTCGCTCACCGAGTTCGGCGGGGCCGACTACCGCGACTGCCTCACCCGGGCCCGGCGCCTGCTGGAACGGGAAGGCCGGCTGCTGTGCTGCCAGGGGGCCCGCCCGAACGTCCACCCGTCCGGGCAACTGCTCCAGTTCTGCAATGGCCGGGAGGCGTACGCCCTCCACCCGGAGGGCCGGATCGGGCCCCCGGAGACCGTCGACGTCTTCGCCCCGGCCCCGCCCGGGGACGTCGTGAGCCTCGACGACCAGCGGGCGGCGATCATCGGCGCCTGGAACGCGCGGCACCCGGCGAACCCGATCCGAACCCACCCGGTCCCCGGGTCACGCAACCCGGATCCCGGCGCCCCGAGCTGAACGCCGCGTGCGCCGGACCGCTGCTGCGGGTCCGGCGCAC
>NZ_JBEXNT010000207.1:0-11789 GCF_040611255.1 Kitasatospora sp. NPDC002965
GTCCCCGGCCGGCCCGGCCCGCCCGCCGGCGCGCCCGCCCCACCCCCCCCCGCCCCCGCCCCCCCCCCCCACGTCCGGGGAAGAAGGGGTAACGGCGTGGTCAGTCGCGGCCGGCGGCGGCGGCGACGGCCTCCGCGACGGTCGCGTCGCCGGCGGTCAGTTCGAGGGTCTGCCCGGCGGTCGCCGGTTCGTGCAGCAGGGCGGCGAGGACGGCGGCGACGTCCTGCCGGTCGATCGCGCCGCGGCCGGTCGAGGGGGCGAGCCGGACCAGGCCGGTGCCCGGGCCGTCGGTGAGCCGCCCGGGGCGCAGCACCGTCCAGTCCAGCGTGGTGCGCGCCCGGACGGCGTCGTCGGCGGCGCCCTTGGCCCGCAGGTAGGTCTCGAAGACCTCGTCGTCGGGGTACGCCGCCCCGGCGTCGGCGCCCATCGAGGAGACGATCAGGTAGCGGCGGACGCCCGCGAGTTCGGCGGCGTCGGCGAGCAGGACGGCGGCGTCCCGGTCGACGGTGAGTTTGCGGTCGGCTCCGCTGCCCGGTCCGGCGCCGGCCGCGAAGACCACCGCGTCGGCGCCGGTGAGCAGGTCGGCGAGGGCGGCGGGGGTGGCGGTCTCCAGGTCGAGCAGCAGGGGTTCGGCCCCGGCGGCGGCCAGGTCCTCGGCCTGTTCGGGGCGGCGGATGATGCCGGCGGGCCGGTCGCCGTGGTCGGCGAGCAGCCGTTCGAGCCGGAGCGCGATCTGTCCGTGGCCTCCGGCGATGACGGTACGCATGGTTCCGACGGTAGCCCGGGAGTCCGTCCGGTGCCCGGGGAGCCGCCCGGGGGGGATCCCCGTGCGGCCGGGAGCTCCGGAGCCGCGCGGGGACGGCCCGGCGTCCGGGGGAGACGGCCGGGCAGGACACAATGGGCGCATGACTTCGCTCGCCCACCCGCAGCTGCGGTTCACCCCCGAGGTGAACGACCCCTCCGGCCCCCGGGAGCTGGTGATCCTCGGTTCCACCGGTTCGATCGGTACCCAGGCCATCGACGTGGTGCGCCGTAACCCGGACCGGTTCCGGGTGGTCGCCCTGTCGGCGGCCGGCGGCCGGGTGGAACTGCTCGCCGAGCAGGCCCTGGAGCTGGGCGTGCACACCGTGGCGGTGGCCGATCCGGCGGCCGAGCCGGCGCTGCGCGAGGCCCTGGCGGCGAAGGCGGCGGGCCGTCCGCTGCCGGCCGTGCTGGCCGGTCCGGACGCGGCGACCGAGCTGGCGGGCGTGGAGTGCCACTCGGTGCTGAACGGCATCACCGGTTCGATCGGCCTGCGTCCGACGCTGGCGGCGCTGCGGGCCGGCCGGGTGCTGGTGCTGGCCAACAAGGAGTCGCTGATCGTCGGCGGTCCACTGGTGAAGGCGGTGGCCCGGCCGGGTCAGATCGTCCCGGTGGACTCCGAGCACGCCGCGCTGTTCCAGGCGCTGGCCGGCGGCACCCGGGCGGAGGTCCGCAAGCTGGTGGTGACGGCGAGCGGCGGTCCGTTCCGCAGCCGCAGCCGTGCGGAGCTGGCGGGTGTCACCCCGTCGGAGGCGCTGGCGCACCCGACCTGGGCGATGGGCCCGGTCGTCACGATCAACTCGGCCACCCTGGTGAACAAGGGCCTGGAGGTGATCGAGGCGCACCTGCTGTACGACGTGCCGTTCGACCGGATCGAGGTCGTGGTCCACCCGCAGTCGGTCGTCCACTCGATGGTGGAGTTCACGGACGGTTCCACGCTGGCCCAGGCGAGCCCGCCGGACATGCGGATGCCGATCGCGCTGGGCCTGGGCTGGCCGGACCGGGTGCCGGACGCGGCGTCGGCCTGTGACTGGACCAAGGCGGCGACCTGGGAGTTCTTCCCGCTGGACGACGAGGCCTTCCCGGCGGTCGAGCTGGCCCGCGAGGTGGGGACGCTGGGCGGGACGGCCCCGGCGGTCTTCAACGCGGCGAACGAGGAGTGTGTGGAGGCCTTCCTGGGCGGCCGTCTCGCCTTCACCGGAATCGTGGACACTGTTGCGAAGGTCGTGGCGGAGCACGGACAGTACGACGGTGGACGGCCGGCGACGGGAACTTCGCTGACGGTCGAGGACGTCCTGCACGCGGAGGACTGGGCGCGCGCCCGGGCCCGCGAGCTGGCGGCCGGCTGACGCCGGTCTCCGGACCGGACCCGGGTGACGGGGCCGACCGGGACGACCGGTACGACGACAGGATGAGCGGAGTGGCATGACGGAGGAGCAGCAGTGGCAACGGTGATGACGGTGGTCGGCATCCTGGTCTTCGCACTGGGGCTGCTGTTCTCGATCGCCTGGCACGAGCTCGGCCACCTCTCCACGGCCAAGCTGTTCGGCATCCGCGTGCCGCAGTACATGGTCGGCTTCGGCCCGACGATCTGGTCGCGGCGCAGGGGCGAGACCGAGTACGGCCTCAAGGCGGTTCCGCTGGGCGGGTACATCCGGATGATCGGGATGTTCCCGCCCGGTGCGGACGGGCGGATCACCCAGCGCAGTACCTCGCCCTGGCGGACGATGATCGAGGACGCCCGGGAGGCCTCGTACGAGGAGGTCAAGGAGGGCGACGAGACGCGGCTCTTCTACACGCGCAAGCCGTGGAAGCGCGTGATCGTGATGTTCGCCGGCCCGTTCATGAACCTGATCCTGGCCTTCGGGCTCTTCCTGACGGTGATGATGGGCTTCGGCGTCCCGATGTCCGTGCCGACCATCGGCACCGTCTCGGAGTGCGTGGTGAAGGCGGGGCAGCCCACCGACACCTGCCCGGCGGACGCGCTGCCGGCGCCGGCGTTCCAGGCGGGGCTGAAGCCGGGGGACAAGGTGATCTCCTTCGACGGCAACCGGATCACCGACTACGAACAGCTCCAGGCCGACATCCGGAAGTCGGCGGACAAGCGGGTGGAGCTGGTGGTGGAGCGGGACGGCAAGGAGCTGACCCTGAACCCCACCATCGCCGTCAACGACGTGCAGAAGTACGACGCCGAGGGCCTGCCGGTCAAGGGCGAGACGGTGCGGGCCGGCTTCCTCGGCTTCACGCCGGCCTCCGGCATCGTCCGGTTGGGCTTCGGGCAGTCCCTCGACCGGATGTACGACATGGCGGAGAACGGGGTGGAGTCGCTGGCGGCGCTGCCCGGCAAGGTCCCCGGTCTCTGGCACTCGGTGGTGGACGGGACGCCGCGCGAGGTCGATTCGCCGATCGGCATGGTCGGGGCGGCGCGGGTGAGTGGTGAGGTGTTCGCGCTCGACATCCCGGGCACCCAGCGGGTCGCCTACTTCGTGAACCTGCTCGCCGGGATCAACCTGTCCCTCTTCCTCTTCAACATGCTGCCGCTGCTGCCGCTGGACGGCGGTCACATCGCGGGCGCGGTCTGGGAGTCGATCCGCCGCCGGTTCGCACAGGTGTTCCGGCGGCCCGACCCGGGTCCGTTCGACGTGGCCCGGCTGATGCCGCTGGCGTACGTCGTGGCCAGCGTGTTCATCGGGTTCACTCTGCTGGTGCTGGTCGCCGACCTGGTGAACCCGGTCAAGATCAGTTAACCCGCCGGGACCGGTGGTGCACGGGTGTCGGTCCCGGTGCCGTACCGTTGGAGCCCGGGTGTGCGATCGTCGGCGCGCCCGGGTTCGGCCGTCTTCGACCGGGCCGACCACACCTCAACCCCGGGGAACCCTGCGCACATGACCGCGATCTCGCTCGGTATTCCGTCTCTGCCGCTCAAGCCGCTCGCCAAGCGCCGTGTCTCCCGTCAGATCATGGTCGGCAACGTACCGGTCGGTGGTGACGCTCCCGTCTCGGTGCAGTCCATGACCACCACCCTGACCTCGGACATCAACGCCACGCTCCAGCAGATCGCGGAGCTGACCGCCTCCGGCTGCCAGATCGTGCGGGTCGCCGTCCCGTCGCAGGACGACGCGGACGCCCTGCCGATCATCGCCAGGAAGTCGCAGATCCCGGTGATCGCCGACATCCACTTCCAGCCGAAGTACGTCTTCGCCGCGATCGACGCCGGCTGTGCGGCGGTGCGGGTCAACCCGGGCAACATCAAGGCGTTCGACGACAAGGTCGGCGAGATCGCCAAGGCCGCCGGGGCCGCCGGCGTGCCGATCCGGATCGGCGTCAACGCCGGCTCGCTCGACAAGCGCCTGCTGGAGAAGTACGGCCGGGCCACCCCCGAGGCGCTGGTCGAGTCCGCGCTCTGGGAGTGCTCGCTCTTCGAGGAGCACGACTTCCGCGACATCAAGATCTCGGTCAAGCACAACGACCCGGTCGTGATGATCAACGCCTACCGCCAGCTCGCGGCCGCCTGCGACTACCCGCTGCACCTCGGCGTCACCGAGGCCGGCCCCGCCTTCCAGGGCACCATCAAGTCCGCGGTCGCGTTCGGTGCGCTGCTCGCCGAGGGCATCGGCGACACCATCCGGGTCTCGCTGTCCGCCCCGCCGGCCGAGGAGATCAAGGTCGGCAACCAGATCCTGGAGTCCCTCGGCCTGCGCGAGCGCGGCCTGGAGATCGTCTCCTGCCCGTCCTGCGGCCGCGCCCAGGTGGACGTCTACAAGCTCGCCGAGGAGGTCACCGCCGGCCTGGAGGGCATGGAGGTGCCGCTGCGCGTCGCCGTCATGGGCTGCGTCGTCAACGGTCCGGGCGAGGCCCGCGAGGCCGACCTCGGCGTCGCCTCCGGCAACGGCAAGGGCCAGATCTTCGTCAAGGGCGAGGTCATCAAGACCGTCCCCGAGTCGAAGATCGTGGAGACCCTGATCGAGGAGGCCCTCAAGCTCGCCGAGCAGATGCAGGCCGCGGGCGTCGAGTCCGGTGCGCCGACCGTCATCGCCGGAGAGTGACCGGCCCTGGTGCCCGGTAGTTCGCCGTTCTTCCGGAAGCGGGGCCGTCCGTGCGCGGACGGCCCCGCGGCCGTAGCCGGGTGGGGCCGGGGAGTAGGGTGCGGCCAGAGTCGTCTCAGTAAGGTGCTGTCTCGATGCTCGATCGAGGTGTGATGCTCCCCAGCTCGTTCCAGGCCGCCCGCGCCCTGGCGACC
This sequence comes from Kitasatospora sp. NPDC002965, assembly GCF_040611255.1. Classification (NCBI taxonomy): domain Bacteria; kingdom Bacillati; phylum Actinomycetota; class Actinomycetes; order Kitasatosporales; family Streptomycetaceae; genus Kitasatospora; species Kitasatospora sp. NPDC002965. The sequence continues at coordinate 5,042 of NZ_JBEXNT010000207.1, forward strand.
ACTCGCGTACTGGAGCCGTCGGACCTCGCCGACGCTCTCGCGGTGCTCCGCCGGGACCCGGTCGCCAACGCCTTCGTCGCCACCCGGGTGGAGGCGGTCGGCCTCGATCCCTGGCGCCTCGGCGGCGAGATGTGGGGCTGGTACGACGAGCGCGGCGAACTCGACGCGCTCTGCTACGCCGGCGCCAACCTCGTGCTGGTCGAAGCCGGACCGCAGGCCGTCCAGGCGTTCGCCGAGCGGGCCCGCCGTCAGGGCCGCCGCTGCTCCTCCGTCGTCGGCCCGGCCGGCCCCACCGCCGCCCTCTGGGCCCTGCTGGAGCGCAGCTGGGGCCCGGCCCGGGAGGTCCGTGCCCACCAGCCGCTGCTGGCCACGGCCGTGCCGTCCGCCGAGATCGCCCCCGACCCGCTGGTGCGGCGGGTGCGGCGGGACGAGGTCGAGACGCTGATGCCGGCCTGCGTGGCGATGTTCACGGAGGAGGTCGGCGTCTCCCCGCTGGCCGGTGACGGCGGGCTGCTCTACCAGGCCCGGGTCGGTGAACTCGTCGCCTCGGGACGCTCCTTCGCCCGCTTCGACGAGGACGGCGAGGTGGTGTTCAAGGCCGAGATCGGAGCGGTCACCGAGGGCGCCTGCCAGATCCAGGGCGTCTGGGTGGCCCCCGGGCACCGCGGTCGCGGCCACTCCGAGACGGGTATGGCGGCCGTCCTCGACATCGCCCTGCGCGAGATCGCCCCGGTCGCCTCGCTCTACGTCAACGACTACAACCTGCGGGCCCGCGCGGCCTACCACCGGGTCGGCTTCCGCGAGGTCGGCGCGTTCATGAGCGTGCTGTTCTGACCGGCGCCGTGGCACCGGGAACCGCCCGGCGGACCGGCGTCCCCGACCCGGCCCGCGCGCGGGCCGGACGGGTAGTAACGTCCGGGTCATGGATCAGCTGACCGGGGTGACGATCGAGGCCATCGACCTTGCGGCGTGGGCTCCGCAGGCGCTCGATGTCCAGGCTGTGGCGTTCGGGCTGACGCCCGAGGAGGTCATGGTCCGGCTGCACATCGTCGGCCGGCACGCGCAGCAGCCCGGGGTCGTCGCGCTGGGCGCGCTGAGCGGCGGCCGGCTGGTCGGCTTCGGGTACGGCATGCCCAACCGGCGCGAGCACTGGTGGAGTTCCGTGATCGAGCCCTACCTGGTCGCCCGGGGCCACGGCGACTGGCTGGACGGGGTGTTCGCCATCACCGAGCTGCACGTGCTGCCGGAGTTCCAGGGCCGCGGCGTCGGCTCCGCGCTGATCCGCACCCTCTGCGAGCGGTCCGGGCTGGACCGCAGCATCCTCTCCGCGATCGACGCCGAGACGCCCGCCCGCCGGCTCTACCGCGCGCTCGGCTACCGGGACCTCGCCCGCGCGGTGCACTTCCCGAACACCGACCGGCTCTACGCGGTGATGGGCGCTCGGCTGCCGTTGCAGGCACCGACCGGATCGGCTCAGAGCGCGCCCGCGAACTCCAGGTAGAGCTCGGCGTCCGGCCGGCGGTCGGCCGCCAGGGCGCCCAGCCCCAGTTCGACGGCGCGCACGAGGGTCCAGCCGCGCAGCCGCTCCCGGTCGACCTCCAGTGCGTCGGCGAGCTGGTGCAGCCGGCGCCGGACGGCGGCCGGCACGCCCGGCGAACCGATCAGGGTGTCCGCCCGGTCCAGCGTCAGCCGGGCCAGGTCGTAGGCGCGTTCGCCGGCCAGTGGCCGCGGGTCGATCGTCAGCCAGGGGGCCCGGTCGGCGGCGAGCACGTTGCCGTGGTGGAAGTCGCCGTGCAGCAGGAACTCCTCGGTGGCCGAGGCGGTCAGCCCTCCGGCGGTCTCCAGCGCCTCGGTGACGAGGGCGTCGGCCTCCCCGGCGCCGGGCAGCCCGCGGTGCCGGTGCAGGGCCTCGGCGGTGCCCGCCGTCCGGTCGGCGAGCAGCGGGAAGGGGTGGCCCTCGGGGAGCGGCACCCAGAGCCGGTGCAGCAGGCTGGTCGCCTCCAGCATCGCCTTCGGTTCGGCCAGCGAGCGGAGCGGGATCTCGCTGTGCAGCCGCTCCAGCAGGAGCACCCCCTCGGCCGGGTCGGCCTCCAGCAGCAGGACGGCGCCGCGGCCGGCCCACACGGCGAGGGCGTCGGGTTCGCGGGCGGTCTCGGGGGTCCGGAGACCGATCTTGAGGACGGCGGGGGAGAGGTCGTCGCGGTGGACGTAGGCGACCAGGCTCAGGCTGCCGCCCGGGTCGAGGATCCGCTCCAGCGTGAGGTCCCGGCGGGCGAGTTGCGCCGCCACCCGGTCGGGCAGCTCCGCCACCCAGCGCCGTCCCTCCTCGCCCCGGCCGGCGACGACGCTCCGCGCCAGCCACGCGGGGACGGTGATCTGCCCTGGTGCTGCCGACATGCTGGCCTTCCGGTAGCCGTTCCCCCGTGGTGTTACCCGTCCATTGTCGACCATGGGGCCGAAACCGCAGGTCAGTGCTGCGGGCGGGGGCGGGCCGGGGCCGCCCGGGCGGGGGTGAAGGCGCAGGTCGGCGGGGGTGGGGCGGCGCACGGCGGCGTGCGGCGGGGACAGGTGGGGACAGGTGGGGGACGGGCCCGGACGACGGGGACGGGTCAGGCGGTGGGCGAGGCCGCCGCGGTCGGGGAGGCGCTCCCGGGGGCCGTCGGGGACGCGGTGTCGCCGGTCTCGGGGATGCCGGGGAACGCCGTGGGCGCGGCGCCCCAGCGACGGGCGCGGAGGGCGCACTCGCGCAGCGCGTCGGTGGCGGTGGCCCGCCGGGGGGTGGCGACGGCGGCGACCAGGTCGGCGTAGACGCCGGCGAGCCGGGTCTCGACGTGGGCGGCCAGCCGGGCGGCGCCCGCCGCGTCGGTGACGGCGAACGGCAGCTGGTAGCCGGCCGCCGCGGCACTCGGGGTGGCACCGGCCGCGCCGAGCAGCCGCTGCCAGGCGTCCCGCCGGGCCTGGTGTGCGGCGAGCGCGGTACGGGCGTCGGCGCGCTGCTGGTCGTCGGGCAGGCGGGCGCCGACGACGCCGTAGCCGTAGATCGCGGCGTGCTCGGCGCCGAGCGCGGTCTGGAACGCGGCGACCGCCTCGGTGGCGACGGGCGTGCCGGAAGCCGTCGCGGCGGGTTCGGGGCTGCCGGACCCGGTCGCGGCGGACCCGGTGGGCGGGTCGGTCGGCGCCGGGGCCGGGACGGTCGGCGGAGGGGTGTCCCCGAGGGCGACGGCGTGCAGCACCCCGGCGGTGGAGACCGAGGCGAGCAGCCGGGCCAGCTGCGGGGAGGCGGCGCCGAGGTCGGCCAGCCTGGCCTGGGCGGTCTGCCGCTCCAGCGAGGCGAGCGCGGCGGCGCTGGTCACGGCGGTGCCGGTGGTGCCCGTGGTGCCGGTCGCACCGGGGGGGACGGAGGAGGCGGAGGCGGACGCCGTGGGAGCGGCGGACCCGGAACCGGACGGGCCGGCCACGCCGGACGGACTGGACGGGCCGGACGGACTGGACGAGGCCTCCGGCAGTCCGGCCGCCAGCGCGGCCCGGTGCTGGACGACCTCGGCGCGCAACGGCTGGAGCTGCGCCGCCTGCCCGGCGCCGGACCCGGCGAGCAGCGAGTCGTACCCGGCGAGCAGCGCGTCGGTGGCGGCGACGGCGCGCAGCCGGACGGGCTCGTCCGGGTCGGGGCGGCGGTGCTCGCCGGCGGTGCCGCCGGTACCGGTGTCCGGCCCGTCCGTACAGGCGGTGAGGGCTCCGCCGGCGGCGAGGAGCAGCCCGAGGGCCAGGAAGGTCCGTCGGCTGGGCGGCTGCATCGGCGTCACTCCGGGGCGTGTACGGGAGGACGGCCTGCCCGCCTGCCCTCGTTGGCGTGAATGATTACAGAATCCTCACGTCCCCGGGCGGGGATTGCGTTGCCGGTCGGGGCGCGGGGCCGGTGTGACCTTGCTCGCACCGGGTGCGGGCCGGGCGGGCGCACGGGTCCGGAATCGGTGGTTGGGCGCTTCACCGGTTACGCTTTGGGCCGAGCTGCCGGGACCCGGCGTGCGCCGGACCGGCGCCCGGGAAGGCGGCGCGCCCTTCCGACAACAGCACACGCGGCCGAGGAGTCCACCCGGATGAGCACCACCCACACCGACCGGCTGCGTGCGTTGCTGGAGCCGCTGGCCGCGCAGGCGGGCCTGGACCTGGAGGACGTGAAGGTCACCCAGGCGGGCAACCGCCGGCAGGTCCAGATCGACGTGGACGCCGACGGCGGCGTGGACCTGGACGCCATCGCGGAGTTCAGCCGCGTGGTCGGCGAGGCCCTGGACGAGTCGGACGTGATGGGCGCCGGCGCGTACGTGCTGGAGGTCGGTTCGCCGGGTGCCGAGCGTCCGCTGGGCGCACCGCGGCACTGGATCCGCGCCGAGGGCCGACTGGCCAAGATCAACCTGGTCGACGGCGGGGAGATCGTCGCCCGGGTGCTGTCGGCCGACGAGGACGGCGCACTGGTCGAGGTGCAGCCCGTGAAGGGCCGCGGCCGGCCCAAGGAGCGCCGTCTGGAGTACACCGAGGTCGACCGGGCGCGCGTCCAGGTGGAGTTCAACCGCAAGGACGAGCAGCTTCTCGACGAGACCCCGGACTTCGCGGACGACGCGGACGACGCCCTGGCGGGCGACTCCTCGGAGGAGGGGGACGACGGTGCGCAGTGACGACCTTCGCACCGACCGCACCATGATGAACGTGACGAAAGACGAGGAGGCGTAGCCGTGGACATCGACATGAGTGCCCTGCGCGCGCTGAGCAGCGAGAAGAACATCCCCTTCGACCTGGTGGTCGAGTCGATCGAGTCGGCCCTCCTCACCGCGTACCACCGCACCGAGGGCTCGCGCCGCCGGGCCCGGGTCGACCTGGACCGCAGGTCCGGCCACGTGACCGTGTGGGCCACCGAGGACCCGGCGGAGCTGGACGAGGGCGTCGAGCCCAAGGAGTTCGACGACACCCCGAACGGCTTCGGCCGGATCGCGTCCAGCATCGGCATGCAGGTGATGCTGCAGCGGCTGCGCGACGCCGCCGACGACCAGACGTTCGGTGAGTACGCCGGCAAGGAGGGCGACATCGTCACCGGTGTCGTCCAGCAGGGCAACGACCCGAAGAACGTGCTGGTCGACATCGGCAAGCTGGAGGCCATCCTGCCGCCGCAGGAGCAGGTCCCGGGCGAGGACTACCGGCACGGCACCCGACTCAAGTGCTACGTCGTGGCGGTCCGCCGGGGCGTCCGCGGTGCGTCGGTGACGCTGTCCCGGACCCACCCGAGCCTGGTCAAGAAGCTGTTCGCGCTGGAGGTCCCGGAGATCGCGGACGGCAGCGTGGAGATCGCGGCGATCGCCCGCGAGGCGGGCCACCGCACCAAGATCGCGGTCTGGTCGCGCCGCCAGGGCCTGAACGCCAAGGGCGCCTGCATCGGCCCGATGGGCTCCCGGGTGCGCGCGGTGATGGGCGAGCTGCACGGCGAGAAGATCGACATCGTCGACTGGTCGGAGGACCCGCGCGAGATGGTCGCCGCCGCGCTGTCCCCCGCGCGGGTGACGAGCGTGGAGATCGTGGACCTCCAGCACCGCTCCGCACGGGTGATCGTGCCGGACTACCAGCTGTCGCTGGCGATCGGCAAGGAAGGGCAGAACGCCCGCCTCGCCGCCCGTCTCACCGGCTGGCGGATCGACATCCGTCCGGACACCGAGGGCCAGCCCGAGGGCCGTTCCGAGGCCGGCGACCGGGCCGGTGACTGACCGCGGTTCTGCCGGCCGGTCGGTGCCGCACGAGCCCCCTGCGGATCCTCCCCGGATCGGCGGGGCGGCGCCATGTCCCTCCGGAGGGGTAGACTTGCCTTCGTCTGGCCGGACGCACGTCCGAGCACGCCCGGAACGCACCTGCGTGGGCTGCCGAAAGCGCGCGGCCAAGCACCTGCTGTTGCGTGTCACGGCGGTCGAGGGCGTCTGCGTCCCCGATCCCTGTGGCGCACTGCCGGGCCGGGGCGCTCACCTGCACCCCGAACCGGCCTGCCTCGACCTCGCGGTCCGCAGACGGGCGTTCCCCCGGGCCTTCCGGCTCCAGGGCACGCTCGACACCGAGCGGATCCGCGAGTACCTCGGGGAACGGGCGGGCGACACCCCGGAGCCCTGAGCTTCCCAGGCCAGGTCCGGTGGGGCACCCCCTCGTCACGGCCGCCGCTCGCGCGGCGGAGAACCACCGCAACAAGCACGGCGGGCGGGCAGCCGCACGCCGTGCCACCAGTCAGGTACCTCGCGATGTGGAAGTAGGTCGAGATTGCGATGAGCACTCGATGAGTACGCGATGAGTACGCGATGGGTACGCCCATGAAGTAGCGACGGTCCGGCGGACGAGACACCCCGGACTCATAGATCAGGAGTGAAGTGGCTAAGGTCCGGGTTTACGAACTCGCCAAGGAGCTCGGTTTGGAGAGCAAGGCCGTGATGGCCAAGCTCACCGAGTTGGGTGAGTTCGTCCGTTCGGCGTCCTCGACCATCGAGGCGCCGGTCGTACGCAAGTTGACTGACGCGCTGGGAGTGGCCCCCACCGGTGGGGGCTCCGCTGCCAAGCCGGGCCCGCGGAAGCCCGCGGCGCCCCAGCCCACCGGTGGCGCCGCCGCCGGTGCGGCCGCACCCAGGCCGGGTGGGCCCACCCCGGGACCGCGCCCTGCCGCGACCCCGGGTCCCCGTCCGGCCCCGGCCGCCGCGGCTCCCGCCGCCCCGGCCGCCCCCGCAAC
>NZ_JBEXNT010000208.1:0-11756 GCF_040611255.1 Kitasatospora sp. NPDC002965
GGGTCGGCGGGGCGGGCCCCGGCGCCGGCCTGGCCCCCGCCCTGTTGCCGGCGCGCGCCCTGGTCCAGCTCCGTCGGGGCGGGCCCCTTCCGGGAGGCTCACGCACCGGGCGCCGGGGCGGCGCCCCGGCAGCGACCGCGAGGTCAGCGGTCGGCGGCTGCCGCCCGCCGGTCCGTCGCGAGCGCCTCGGCGGCGGCGATGTTCGGCTGCGGGTGGGTGAGCAGGTGCGCACCGGCGGCGAGGGCGCCGCCGACCAGCGGCGCGAGGATGAACAGCCACAGCTGGGACAGCGCCGCGCCGCCCGCGAACAGCGCCGGACCGAAGCTGCGCGCCGGGTTGACGGACGTCCCGGTGAGCGGAATCCCGACCAGGTGCACCACCACGAGCGCCATGCCGATCGGCAGGCCGTCGAATCCGGTGGCGGCCAGGCGGTGGGTGACCGCCAGAACGACGAAGACCAGGAGGAAGGTCAGCAGCACCTCGGCCAGGAACGCGCCCCCGAGGTTGATGTGCACGGCGGAGCGGTCGCCCCAGCCGTTGGTGCCGAGCTTCTCGTGGGTCCGGAGGCCGGGTATCTGCTTGGCGAGCACCAGCACCAGGGCCGCGCCGGCGATCCCGCCGAGGAACTGCGCGACCCAGTACGACGCGGCGGTACGCCCGTCGATCCGGCGGGCCAGCAGGAACCCGAGGGTCACCGCCGGGTTGACGTGGCACCCGGAGATCGGGCCGAACGTGTACGCCAGGGCGAGCAGCACGAAGCCGAACGCCAGCGCGATCCCGACCGATCCGATCGCGTCCCCGGCCACCACGGCGGCGCCCACCGCCAGCAGCACCAACAGCAGAGTTCCGAGAAACTCGCCGACCACCGCACGCCTGTCCATCTGGCCTCCCGACCGCATCACTCCGAACGGCACCGCACCGCCCGAACCCGACTCACCCTCGGCAGCCGGACGGGGCAACGCATCTCGATCGAACGCCTGCGCGCCGAGATCCTGAAACACCGGACGGACTAACTACTCCAGTCGGGTGAACCGGACATATCGCCACACTATAGGCCATCCGGCCTGCGACCTCACCTCGACACCGGGCGCTCGCCCACCCCGCCACCACCCGTCGCGAACACCGACCCGACCCGCGACCGGAGCTGACGGTCCCTGGACGAACGAACCCGACCGGACGGTCCCCGCCCGGCAGCCCCGCGCCACCCCGCCCGGGCTCCCACCCGCCTCCCGTCCCGAGGCCCGGGCGGCGCGGCGCGAGGACCCGCCGCGCCGTCGGCCCGTACGGTCTGCGCATGTCCTTCGGTCTGCTGTCGGCGCTGCTCGCCGCCCTGCTCACCGGTTCGGCCACCGTGCTCCAGGCGGTCGGCGCACGCCGCGCCGCAGCCGGCCGGCGGCCGGGCGGGGCCGCCGCGCTCGCCGGAGCCTTCCGCCAGTGGCCGTTCCTGGTCGGAGTCGGGATGGACATGCTGGGGTTCGGCGCCGAGCTGATCGCCCTCGAACGGCTGCCGCTCTACGAGGTCGAGGCCGTCCTGGCCTCGGCCCTCGCCGTCACCGCCGTCGGCTCGGCCCGCGTCCTGCGGGTGCGGCTGCGGCGCAGCGAGTGGGCCGGGGTGGCGGCGGTCTGTGTCGGGCTCTGCGTCCTCGCCCTCACCGCCGGGCGGGACGGACCCGGCCGGGGCAGCCCGGCGCTGCGGCTGGGCGTCCTGCTCGCCTCGGTCCTGCTGATCGGCGTGGGCTGGCTGGTGGTGCGGTTCGCCGGAGGCCGCAGCGCGCCGTTCCTCGGGCTGGTCGCCGGCCTCCAGTTCGGCGTCGTCGGCGTCGCGGTGCGGGTCCTGCCGGACGCCCGACCGCCCGACCTCCTCGTCGAGCCCTCCGCCTACGCGATCGCCCTCGCCGGGCTGGGCGGCTTCAGCGCGCTGACCTGGGCCATGCAGAGCGGTTCGGTGACGGCCGCGACGGCGGCCATGGTGCTGGGCGAGACCCTCGGTCCGGCCGTCATCGGCGTGTTGCTGCTCGGCGACCACACCCGCCACGACGCGACGCCGCTCGCCGTCGCGGGCTTCCTGACGGCGGTGGCCGGTGCGCTGACCCTGGCCCGGTTCGGGGACGCCGAGCAGCCGTCCCCGGCCTCCGCGCGCTGATCGGGCCCTTCGACACCGCGCCGGCCGCTGCCCGGGCGGCCGGCCGGTCCGGGCCGTGACCGGCCTTGCGGGACCGCCGCCCGGGGATCACCCTCCGGGGATCACCCACCCGGGGAACGGCCGCCCGACCGACGGACCGGCGCGTGCGGGCCACCGGCGGTCCGGCCGGTGAGCGGTCGTCGCCCACCGGCCGGGCCGCACGTGCGGCGGGGATCGGTCAGTCCGTCTGGCCCGCGAGCACCTCGTTGACGAGGGTGCGCGCCTCCTCCTGGACCCGGGCCAGGTGGTCGGGTCCCTGGAAGGACTCGGCGTAGATCTTGTAGACGTCCTCGGTGCCCGACGGGCGGGCGGCGAACCAGGCGTTCTCGGTGCACACCTTGATGCCGCCGATGGCCGCGCCGTTGCCCGGGGCCTCGGTGAGCACGGCGGTGACCGGCTCGCCCGCCAGGTCGCCGGCCCGGACCTGGTCGGCCGACAGCCGGGACAGCAGCGCCTTCTGCTCGCGGTCCGCCGGGGCGTCGACCCGGGCGTAGGCGGGGGCACCGAACCGCTCGGTCAGGTCGCGGTAGTACTCGCTGGGCGTGCGGCCGGTCACGGCGGTGATCTCGGCGGCCAGCAGGGCGAGCAGGATGCCGTCCTTGTCGGTGGTCCAGACCCCGCCGTCACGGCGCAGGAACGACGCGCCGGCCGACTCCTCGCCGCCGAAGGCGATCGAGCCCTCCAGCAGGCCGTCGACGAACCACTTGAAACCGACCGGCACCTCGACGAGCTGCCGCTTCAGGTCGCCCGCGACCCGGTCGAGCATCGACGAGGAGACCAGCGTCTTGCCCACCGCCGCGTCGGCGGGCCAGTCGGCGCGGTGCCGGTAGAGGTAGTCGACGGCGACCGCGAGGTAGTGGTTGGGGTTCATCAGGCCGCCGTCGGGGGTGACGATCCCGTGCCGGTCGGCGTCCGCGTCGTTGCCGGTCGCGATGTCGTACTCGTCACGGCGGGCGATCAGCGAGGCCATCGCGGCGGGCGAGGAGCAGTCCATCCGGATCTTGCCGTCCCAGTCCAGCGTCATGAAGCGCCAGGTCGGGTCGGTCACCGGGTTGACCACGGTCAGGTCGAGGCGGTGCGTCTCGGCGATCCGCCCCCAGTAGGCGACGGACGCGCCACCGAGCGGGTCGGCGCCGATCCGCAGGCCGGCGGCCCGCACCGCGTCCAGGTCCAGGACGGAGACGAGGTCCTCGGTGTAGGCGGTGACGTAGTCGTGCCGACCGGTGGTCGGCGCGGCCAGGGCCCGCGCGTACGGGACCCGCTTGACGCCCCGCAGGCCCTCGCGGATCAGGGCGTTGGCGCGGTCCTGGATCCAGCCGGTCGCCTCGGACGGGGCCGGGCCTCCGCTCGGCGGGTTGTACTTGAACCCGCCGTCGCGCGGCGGGTTGTGCGACGGGGTGACCACGATGCCGTCGGCCAGCGCCCGGGGGCTGCGCCGGTTGTGGGTCAGGATCGCGTGCGAGACGGCGGGGGTCGGGGTGTAGCCGTCCGCGCTGTCCAGCAGGACGGTGACGCCGTTGGCGGCCAGCACCTCGACGGCGGTGGCCGTGGCCGGCTCGGACAGGGCGTGCGAGTCGGCGCCGAGGAACAGCGGGCCGGTGACGCCCCGCGCGGCCCGGTACTCGCAGATCGCCTGGGTGGTGGCGGCGATGTGGTCCTCGTTGAACGCCGCGTCCAGCGAGGAGCCGCGGTGGCCCGAGGTGCCGAACGCCACCCGCTGGCCCGGCTCCTCCGGGTCCGGGTGCAGCGTGTAATACGCCGTCACCAACCGCGCCACGTCCACCAGGTCGCCCGGCTGCGCCGGCTGCCCGGCCCGTACGTGTGCCATCGTCTTCTCCCACCAGATTTCTCGCCGTGCGCCGGCCAGCGGCCCGGCGCTTCCGTGCCCCGTGCTCACCGATCGTAGCCAGTGGACGACCGCCGGCCGTACCCGGGCGGGGCCGCCCGGCGAGGCGGGACCGGCGGACGCGCTGCACCGGGCGGACGCGCCGTCGGACCGGTCCGGGCCCCGGACCGGGCGTCGGTACCGGCCGTGCGGCCCCCGGCACGGCGGTGGCGGGCGGGATCTCAGGCGGGGAGCCGCTGGCGGTGCGCTTCGAGGACGGGGGCGACGGTGGTCGCCAGGAACTCCGTCACCGTGTACTCCACGAGGCCGTCCACCACGAAGGGGTCGGTCCGGGTGACCGCCTCGATCGCGGCCCGGTCGTCGCCGGTGGCGAGGATGACGCCGCCGTCGCGGGGGACCTTGCGGCCGGAGGCCAGGAAGGTGCCGTCGGCGTAGTGCCGGCCGAGCCATTCCACGTGGGCGGGGAGGGCCGCGTCGATGCGGTCGAGGGACGCGGTGTAGGTCAGCTCCAGAACGAACATGCGGCCAAGGCTAGCCGGGCGCAGGTGAGCGCCGCTCCACCGGGCACCGCTCCCCGACGGAACGTCACGCACCGTCGACGCAGGGCCGTTCGGCCGGATTCGCCGGCCGTGACATGACGATGCCCCGGGCCGTGGGGCCCGGGGCATCCCGAGGGTGGGCGAGGATGGATTCGAACCACCACAGCCGAAGCGGGGGCTTTACAGGCCCTTGGGCTCTCCCAGGCCCAGCTCGCCCTCGGTTTCTCTCTCGTCGCTCTCGTCTCTCTCGTCGATCGCGATGTCTCTACTCTCCCCCGGCCCCGCCAGGCCCGACAACCGGTTTTCCGGCCACGGCCGTTCCGTGCCGGACACCGCCCCGGAGGGGCTTTCCGGCTGGTCAGCCGCGTGGCGGTGGCGACATGTACGTGTCCGGATCAATGCGTTCGCCCCCCTCATGTGGTGTAGACCACTCCGGAGCCGACCACGGCCGCCGGGAGCGCGCCCGAACACCGGCCCCGTTCGCCGCCCTTGAGGGACCGATGACACGTGTACGCGCCGACGGCAATGCGATACAACACTGACAATATGACGATTGATCGGAGAAATCTGAAATGAGCAAGTCATCCCTGCCCCGCCGCGGTCTGCTCGTCGGCGCGGCGGCGACGGTGATCGGCTGGAACACCGTCGGCCGCTCCTGGGCCGTCGCCGCCGGGGACTCCGCTCCGGCCGGAACGCCCGCCACCGGAACGCCCGCCACCGGGGCGGCCGGTGCGAGCGGTGCGCCCGGCGTCGCGGCCGGCTCCGCCCTGGCCGCACTGCCGCGTCTGGACGGGACCGTGGTGGCCGATGCCGGCACGCTGGCGCGGTTCGGCGGGGACTTCGGGCACCTGGTGACCGCCGCGCCGCGCGCCGTCCTGCACCCCGGCTCGGTGCGGGACGTCGCCGAGGTGGTCGCCTTCGCCCGCCGGCACCGGATCCCGGTGGCGATGAACGGCCAGAGCGGCACCGGCGCCACGGCGGAGCTGGAGTCGCACTCCAGCTACGGGCAGGCGTCCGCCCGCGGCGGCATCGCGATCGACGCCCGCGGCCTGGACCGGATCGTCCGGATCGCCCCCGGCCGGGCCGTGGTGGAGGCCGGCGTCACCTGGGCCCGGCTGACCGAGGCCGCACTGGCCCAGGGCTGGACGCCCCCCTGCCTGACGGACTACCTGCACCTCTCCGTGGGCGGCACCCTGAGCGTCGGCGGGATCGGCGGCGGCGTCCAGCGGTTCGGGCTCCAGGTGGACACGGTCGAGTCGGTCGACGTGGTCACCGGCACCGGCCGCCTGGTCACCGCCTCCCGCACGTCCGAACGCGAGCTGTTCGAGGCGGTCCTCGCCGGCGGCGGCCAGGCGGGCATCATCGTCCGCGCCACCGTGCGCCTGGTCCGGGCGCGCGAGCGGGCGCTCGTCTTCAACCTGTTCTACGACGACCTGTCGGCCTACCTCGCGGACCAGGAAAGGCTGATGGCCGAGCGTCGCTTCGACCTCCAGGTCGGCGAGGTCGTGCGGAACGCGGCCGGCACCGGCTGGCGCTACAAGGCGGAACTCGTCGCCCACTACGACGGCGCCGCCGTACCGGACCGGGCGGCCCTGCTGCGCGGCCTGCGCTGCGTCGCGGCCGAGACGACGGTGGTCGACCAGACGGCGCGCGAGTACGCGTTCCGGGTGGACGGCTTCGCCGGGTACCTGAAGGCCGCCGGCCTCTGGGCGCAGCCCAAGCCCTGGCTGAGCCTCTTCCTGCCCGCCTCGACGACCGCGACGTTCATGCGCGAGGCCACCGCGCTGCTCACGCCGGAGGACCTGGGCTCCGGGCTGCTGCTCTTCTACCCGTACCGGAAGGACGTGCTCACCCGCCCGATGGCCGTGATGCCGGACGAGCCGGTCGGCTTCCACTTCGACCTGCTCTCCTTCCCGGCCCCGGGCGCCGACCACGCCGCCGCGCTGCGGCGCAACCGCCGCCTGTACGACCGGGCGGTGGCGCTGGGCGGCACGCGGTACCTCATCGGTGCGATCCCGGACATGACCCGGTCCGACTGGCGGCGCCACTACGGCACCCGGTGGGGGCGCGCGGTGGCCGCCAAGCGCCGCTTCGACCCGGCGGGCATCCTCACCCCGGGCCAGGGCATCCACGCCTGACCGGCCGCGGGCCCCGTCCCGCCCCGCCCTTCGGCGGGACGGACCGGGGACGCCGCGCTCACACCAGGCGGTGCATGCCCACGGAGTACGGGGCCGTCTCCACGAAGCCGTACCTGGCGTAGAGACGGTGGGCGTCGCCGTCGGCGATGAGCGAGACGTAGGCGCCCCTGGGCGCGCGGTCCTCCAGCTCGGCGGTGAGCCGGGCCATGATCCGTGCGCCCAGGCCCCGGCCCTGGTGGGCGGGGAGCACGCAGACGTCGGCGATCTGGAACACCGACCCGCCGTCGCCGATGATCCGGCCCATGCCGACCGGCTCGCCGTCGAGGCGCACCGTCACGCCGAACCAGGTGTTCGGCAGCCCGGCGGCCACCGCCTCGGCCGGGCGGTCGCTCATGCCGGAGGCGGTGCGCAGGTGCCGGAAGGTCGCGACGTCCGGCACGCCCGGCCGCACCTCGTAAGGGTTGGAATCGACATTCATGGATTACATGATAGTCAGGCCGACGCCACCCGACCACGGGCGGGACCCGACGGGGAAGGCGGCCCGGTGTCGATGAACGCGGACCTGCCCCCACCCACCGGGACATCGTCCAGCCGTACGGCCTCGGCGACGAAGTGCACGATCACGGCCCCGGAGCCGCGACAGCTGCCTATCCGTGCCGGTCGGCGCGTGGGAGCGTCGCGGCCGTGAGGAGCAGGTACAGGAGGGCGAGCAGGGCCAGCCCGGTGGCGGTCGCGTACAGCGCGGCGGCGCCCGAGTGGACGGTCAGGCCGCCCGATAGGGTGCCGGCGCCGATCCCCGCGTAGATGGCGGACGAGTTCAGTGCGACGACCAGCGGCGCCTCCTGCGGCGCAGCGGCGATCAGCCGGTGCTGCTGCGGCGGCGTCTGGCACCAACTGCTCGCTCCCCAGGCCAGTGCGAGCAGCCCCACCAGCACCGGCGCGCGCGTGCCGCTCGCCGCCAGCAGGCCGAGCCCGCCCAGCGCGACCGCCATCACGAGGTAGCCGGCCGTCAGCACCCCCACCCCGCCCAGCCGGTCGGTGGCGAGCCCGGCCCCCAGGTTGCCGAGCACCGCGCCGACCCCGTACAGGCCCAGCGCCCACGCGGCGTCGCGGGCCGTCAGCCCCACCGCCGCCAGCGCCGGCACGCTGTACGCGTACACCGTGTACGCCGCCGCCATGCCCAACGCCGTCAGCGGCAGGATCGCCCGCACCGCCGGCCGGCGCAGCACCGCCAGGCGCTCGCGCAGCGCCACCGCCGGACCGCCGGGCAGCGCCGGCAGCAGGAGGGCAACGGCCCCGGCGGCGGCCAGGGCCAGACCGGCCACCGCCGCCAGCGCCCACCGCCACCCCGTCCACTGACCGGCCAGCCCGCCCAGCGGCACCCCGAGCGCGGTCGCCGCCGTCAGCCCGCCCACCACCACGGCCAGCGCCCCGGCCCGCCGTTCCGGGCGGGCCAGGGAGGCCGCGACCGCTCCCGCGTTGGGCGTGAACGCCGCCGCGGCCCCGGCCGCCGCCACGCGGGTGGCGAGCAGCGCGGCGAAGGTCGGTGCGAGCGCGGAGGCCAGGTTGGCCGCTCCGAGCCCGGCCAGTGCCGTGACCAGCAGCGTCCGGCGCGGGACCCGGGCGGTCAGGGTGGCGAGCACCGGGGAGAGCAGGGCGTAGGCCGCCGCGAAGACCGTCACCGCCTGTCCGGCGGCCGACGTCGAGACGCCGAGGTCGGCGGCGAGTTCGGGCAGGAAGCCGGCCACCACGAACGCGTCGGTGCCGACGGCGAAGGTGCCGAGCGCGAGCACCGGAACCACCCCGGCACGGCCGCCTCGGGGTTCGGCCACCGCCGCCCGCGTTAACGAGACATCAGACATCCCGATTCTCCTTCGTGGAAGGCCCGGCCGGACGGCCGGGCCGCATCGGTTCGGGCCAGATCGGTTCGGGCCAGGTCGGTTCGGAGGTGCACTGAACAGGGCGGCGCCGGGCAGGCGGGTACGGCGTCAGGAACCGAGGCGCTCGTGGAAGCGGCGCATGCGCGCCGGGGCTCCCGCCGGACTGGCGGCGAGCAGGTCGGCGACGGTCTGCGCGGCCAGTTCGCGCCGCCACGCCAGCTCCGCACGCCGCATCGCCCCGGCGACGCCGCACGGCTTGGCGAAGTCGCTCGCCGCCGCCTCCGCTCCCGCGCCCCGCTGCCGGATCTCCGTGCACCGGAACGCCTCGGTGGTCCCCTCCACCGCGGCCACCACCTCCATCAGCGTGATCCGCTCCGGCGACCGGGCCAGCCGGTACCCGCCCCGCGCGCCCGCCACCGACGCCAGCACCCCGGCCCGCACCAGCGGCTGCAACCGCTTCTTCAGGTACACCGGCGGAAGCTCGAAGATCTCCGCCAACCGCCCTGCCGGAATCGGCGCCTGCTCATCGAGCCACGCCAACGCCAGACAGCAGTGCAGGCCCCACTCCACACCCTCACCCATCAGCACAATCGGGATACTACACGTCCCCGTTAACGCCCCGCGCGGGGCGGCCGCACGAACGCCCCGCATGCCGCCGGGTCGCCTCGCCGACCGGCCGCCCCGCCCCGCTCCGTCAGACCGTCACCCGGACGTTGGCCAGGAGGGTGGCGCCGTCGGCCGAGGTGGCGAGGACGCGGCCGGAGCGGTGCCGGTAGGTGACCGCCCCGGCGTGGCGGCGGACGCCGATCCGCGACGGGCCGGCGTCCGGGAAGACCGCGGTGAGGGCGGGGCCCCGGGCCGGGCCGGTGCCGGCGTGGAGCCGCAGGCCGGCGCCGTCGGGCAGCGGCACGGTCACGGCCCAGTGGTCGCCGTCGGTGGCGGGGGCGTCCGAGGCCGCACCGTCGAGACGCAGTCGGACGGTCGGCAGGCCGGAGGTCCAGCAGAGGGTGGTGGTCCCCGGGGCCTCCCCGGTCGGCGCCGAGGCGGCGAGCAGGCCGCCCGCGGCGAGGGCGGCGGGTTCGAGGTGCGGCTCGGCCAGGGCGTCGTCCACCCGGAGGCGGGCCCGAAGCTCCCAGCCGGGCAGGTCCCAGCGCCAGACCTCGGTGAACGGGGAACCGTCGGGCAGGGAGGACCGGACGACGGCCGCGCAGCCTCCGGGTGTGCGGTTGATGCGGCCCACCAGCCGCTGCCCTGCGACGAGTTCGCGCCAGACGACGGACGGACGGGGTGCCAGGGTGTCGAGCACCGCGATGCCGTCCGCGTCCTCGGTGATCAGGTGCCGGCCGTCGAAGGAGGACGCAAACTGCCGGGCGCGCAGGGTGGTCCAGGGGCGGACGGCGCGGGTGACGAGGTCGAGGCGGGACACCTCCCGGAGGTCGCCGTAGTCGGCGACCAGCAGGGCGACGGCGCCGTGGTCGGCGAGGACCAGCCGGTCGGCGGGCGTGTCCCAGGACGCCCGGGTGCGGCCGTCCGGTCCGATCAGCCGCACTCCCGCCTGGCCGCAGGCGACCAGCAGCAGGCCCGAGGCGAGCAGCGCCGCGTCCAGGACCGGGAGCGTGCCGGGCCGGTCGGCGGCGGTGTACGCGGGGGTGACGCCCGCCGGGCGCGGCGCGGGCCGCGGGCGGGCCAGGTCCTCGGCGACCAGCGGGTCGGCGCGGAGCAGGAGCCGGTCGAGGAGGGCGTCCGCGGCGCGGGCACCCGGCCCGGCGTCCGGCCCGCCGATTCCGCCGTCGCGGACGGCCGCCAGGGCGGCGGCGGTGGCGAGTTCACGGTCGGCGGCGGGGTCGGCGGCGGGCATCTCGGCCAGGGTGGCGGCGAGCGCGGTCCGGCCGCTGCTGCGCGGGTCGCCGTCGCCGTCGAGGACGGCGCGGGCGAACGCCCGGGTGGACTGCCCGACGCCGAGCGCCAGCAGGTGGGGCAGCGCCCGGCCCCGGTCGGGCCCGCCGAGGGCGACCGCGTCGCGCAGGTCGGCGACGACCGAGGGGCGCAGCGCCTCGTCCGGCCAGGCCGCCTCGACGGCGCCGAGCCGGTCGCCGGCCGCGCGGCGGTGTTCGGCCCAGGCGGCGCGCAGTTCGCGGCCGGCCGACGGGTCGGTGGCGGCGAGGCGGACGACGGCCGCGGCGAACGCGGACCTGCGGTGGGCGGTGCGGACGGCGCGGTCGCGTTCGCCGGCCCGCCACCAGAGGCGGACCACCAGTTCGGCGGCGAGGTCGCGTCCCTCGGCGAGTTCGGCGGCCTGGGCGGAGCGGTCGTGCCGGTCGAGCAGGGCGACCGCCTCGGCGGGCGCGTCGAGCAGGTCGGCGAGGACGAACGCGGCCTCGTCGATCCGGCCCGCCTTCTCCAGCCGCTCGGCGGCGTGCCGGTAGAGGGCGGTGAGGTGCTGGTGCGAGGTGGGGCCGTGGAACGGTGAGGCCACGGCGAGGGCATCGCTGCGCGGGGTGGCGCGCAGGGCGCCGGTGAAGCGCCGGGGCAGGCCCAGCGAGAGCCAGGGCCGCCCGGTGTCGTCGGAGGCGCGCGCGGCGAGCGGCAGGGCGTCGCGCAGGGCGTCGTCCCAGCGGCGCTGTTCGAAGGCCCGGGTCAGCTCGCGCAGGTAGCGGAGGTGCCGGCGGTGGAGCGACCGGGCCGCCGGGGTCCGCAGGGTGAGGCGGGCGAGCAGGTGGCGGAGGACGGGACGGCGGGTGCGGGCGGACCTGCGGGCGGGGCCGGTCGCGGCTCCCGTGGCCGCCCCGGTGGTGGCGTTCCCACCTTCCGTGCCACCGCGGTGGCCGCCCCGGTCGCCGCGGATCAGGTGGTAGGCGACCGTCAGGACGAACCAGAGGGCGAACAGTCCGACGATGCGCGGCCCCTGGTCCACGAGCAGGTGGGCCCGGTCGGAGAACAGGACCAGCCAGCCGACGCCCAGCAGGACGAGGGCGGTGGCCAGGTACGCGAGCCGGCCGGCGGGCGTGGCCCGGACGGCGCGGACGGGCCCCTTCCAGGAGCCCTGCCCGGACGGGGCCTCGGAGCCGCCGGTCTCGGCGGCGAGCCGGCCGGCCCGTACTGAGGGCGGCAGGATGCCCGCCGCCGCCCGCAGGTCCGGGCGCGGGCGCGTCGGCACGGCGTCCACGACGG
>NZ_JBEXNT010000209.1:0-11295 GCF_040611255.1 Kitasatospora sp. NPDC002965
CACTCTTCCCCTCCCCGCCGCTCTCCCGATCGCGGTGCCGCCCACCGCTGTCTCCCGCGGCCGGCCGGGACCGGTGCGGTCCCGGCCCACGGCCCGGGTCAGGTCGTCGCGGTACCGGCGCCGCCGTCGGGTCCACCGGGGAGGCCCGGGACGGCCGGCAGCTTGCCGCTGTAGTCGTCGATGCCCTTGACGATGGTGTCCATCACCGACAGCTCGGGCGCCTTGGGGGTGATGTCGAAGCCGAGGTGCACCGAGACCAGGGTCTTCCCGTCGGCGGACGGGAAGACCACGGTCTGCACGTACCCGTCGTTGCCCTTGGCCGCGTCCACCTTCCAGCGGACCAGGTAGCCGTCCCGGCCGTCGACCTTGACCGCCTCGGACTTCAGCTCCTCGTGCGAGACCAGCTCGTTGTAGGAGTCCTTGGCCGCCTTCTCGATGTCGGCCTTGGCCGCCGCCTGGGCGTCGGTGCCGCCGCCGGCGATCCGGCCGCTGTTGGCACCGCCGAGCGAGCAGGTCCCGCCGCCCTCGCAGGTGTACGACCCGATGCTGAGCGCGGCGAAGCCGTCCCGGGTGGTCCCGCCCTCCCAGCCGGACGGGACGGGCAGGACGAGCCGGTTCACCACGTCGACGGCCTTGTCGCGGCCCTTGGCCGTGCCGTCGTCCTGGCCGCCGCTGTCGCCGCTCCCGCCGTTACCGCCCTTGCTGTCGCCGCCGCCGTTGCCGTTGCCGCCCTTGCCGCTGTTGCCGTTGCCGTTGTTGCCGTTGCCGTTGTTGCCGTTGTTGCCGTTCCCGTTGCCCTGGCCGTTGCCCTGGTCGCCGGGGCCGCCGAGGTCCGGCAGGCCCCGCCACGGGCCGCCCTCGCCGTACGGGCCGTTCGGGAAGCCGGGGCGGGCGGACCGCTGCCGGTCCCCGTGGTCGTCCATCGCCAGATAGGTGATGCCCGAGCCGGCGCCCAGCCCGAGCAGGGCCGCCACCGTCGCGGCGACCACGAGCTTGGACGGCCGGCGCCGCACCTTGGGGGGCGGCGGCACGGGCGAGCCGTAGGCGGTACCGAAGGGGGGCGGTTCCGGATAGCGGGCCGACGGACCGCCCTCCAGCACCTCCCCCTCCAGCACCCGGGTCTCGGCGGTCGTGTCCGGCCCCGGAGCGCCGGCCGCCGGGGACTCCGGCGGCGGCGCGTCCGAGGGTGCGGGCCGGGTGCTGGCCGTCCAGCCCGTGCCGTCCCACCAGCGCTGGGGTCGCGGGTCGCCGGTGATGTCCTTCGGGTCCGGGTACCACCCGGCGGGGATCTGCTCGCTCACGACACAGAATCTAAAGGGAACCGGATAAACGCGATATCAGCGGGACACCGAATTCCCGGCATTTTCCATGAGATTACGGTGAGAAGCGGCGGGGCCGCCCGGACGGACCGATTCCGGACCCTCCCGGCGGCCCGGCCGGGCCCGTCCCGGCGGCCCGTCCCGGAGGGCTACAGCGGGGTCACGTAGGCCCCCGAGATCCCGCCGTCCACCAGGAACTCGCTCGCCGTGATGAAGGAGGAGTCGTCGCTGGCGAGGAACGCCACGGCGGCGGCGATCTCCTCGGGCCGCGCGAACCGGCCCAGCGGGATGTGCACCAGCCGCCGCGCCGCCCGCTCCGGGTCCTTGGCGAACAGCTCCCGGAGCATCGGGGTGTCCACCGGCCCGGGCGAGAGCGCGTTGACCCGGATGCCCTCCCGGGCGAACTGCACGCCCAGCTCCCGGGACATCGCCAGCACCCCGCCCTTGGAGGCGGTGTAGGAGATCTGCGAGGTGGCCGCGCCCATCCGGGCCACGAAGCTGGCGGTGTTGATGATCGAGCCGCGCCCGTGCCGGCGCATGTACGGCAGCGCGGCCTTGCAGCAGAGGTAGACCGAGGTCAGGTTGACCTCCTGGACCCGCCGCCAGGCGTCCAGCCCGGTGGTCAGGATGGAGTCGTCCTCCGGCGGCGAGATGCCCGCGTTGTTGAACGCGACGTCGACGCTGCCGAACGTCTCGTAGGCCTGGTCGAAGAGCGCCTCGACCATGTACGGGTCGGTGACGTCGGTGTGCACGAACAGGCCGTCGACCTCCTGCGCGGCCGCCTTGCCGGTGGCCTCGTCGAGGTCGGCGCAGACCACCTTCGCCCCCTCGGAGGCGA
The DNA here is from genome assembly GCF_040611255.1 of Kitasatospora sp. NPDC002965. NCBI lineage: Bacteria > Bacillati > Actinomycetota > Actinomycetes > Kitasatosporales > Streptomycetaceae > Kitasatospora > Kitasatospora sp. NPDC002965. The sequence continues at coordinate 2,158 of NZ_JBEXNT010000209.1, forward strand.
GCCGGCGCGCGGCCGCGAGGCCGATGCCGCTGCCGGCTCCGGTGATCACCGCGGTACGGCCGACCAGCCGCCGGCAGACCGGGGCACCGGGCTCCTGGCTCTCGTGGGTCTCGTGGGACTTCCGGGTCACGGTGTGCTCCTACTCCTCGGTCCGGATGAAGACGTTCTTGGTCTCGGTGAAGTGCGTCAGCGCGTCGGGCCCGAGTTCCCGGCCGACACCGGACTCGCCGAATCCGCCGAACGGCGTCCAGTACCGCACCGAGGAGTGCGAGTTGACGGAGAGGTTGCCCGCCGCGACGCCCCGGGCCAGGCGCAGGGCCCGGCCGAGGTCGCGGGTCCAGATCGAACCGGAGAGGCCGTAGCGGGTGGCGTTGGCGAGCCGCAGGGCGTCCGCCTCGTCCTCGAAGGGCAGCACGACGGCGACCGGACCGAAGATCTCCTCGGTGACCGCCGGCGCGTCCGGGTCGGTGGGCGCCAGCACCGTCGGCGGGTACCAGAAGCCGGGGCCGTCCGGCACGGCGCCGCGGGCCAGCACGGGAAGGTCCGGGGTGACGAACGACGCCACCCGGCGGACCTGCGCGGCCGAGATCAGCGGGCCCAGCTGGGTCTCCGGGTCGGCCGGGTCACCGGTGCGGACCGCCTCGACGGCGGGCAGCAGCAGGGCGAGGAAGTCGTCGTAGACCGCACGCTGGACCAGGATCCGGCTGCGGGCGCAGCAGTCCTGACCGCTGTTGTCGAGGAAGGACATCGGATCGGCGGCCCCGGCGAGGTCGGCGTCGGCGAAGACGATGTTGGGGCTCTTGCCGCCGAGTTCGAGGGTGACCCGCTTGGCCCGGGCCGCGCAGCGGGCGGCGACCTCCTTGCCGACCACCGTCGAACCGGTGAAGACGATCTTGCGGACGGCGGGGTGGTCGACCAGGGCCCGGCCGGTGGTCGGGCCAGCACCCGGGACCACCTGGAACAGGCCCTCGGGCAGTCCGGCGGCGAGGGCGAGTTCGGCCAGCCGCAGTGCGGTCAGCGGGGTGGCCTCGGCGGGCTTCAGCAGCACCGCGTTCCCGGCGGCGAGGGCGGGTGCGAAGCCCCAGGCGGCGATCGGCATCGGGAAGTTCCACGGCGCGATCACCCCCACCACGCCGACCGGCTCGTGGAACGTGACGTCCAGCCCGCCGGCCACCGGGATCTGCCGCCCGGTCAGCCGCTCCACTCCCCCGGCCGCGTACTCCAGCAGGTCGCGGACGTTGCCCGCCTCCCAGTGGGCGGTCCCGACGGTGTGGCCGGCCTCGGCGACCTCCAGTCCGGCTAGTTCGGGGACGTGCACCTCGACCTGGTCGGCGAAGCGCCGCAGCAGCCGGGCCCGCTCGCCGGGAGCGAGGGCGGCCCAGCCCTGCTGCGCCTTGACGGCGCGCTGGACGGCGGCGTCCAGCCGCTCCGGGGTGGTGTCCGGGACGGTGGCGAGGGTCTCGCCGGTGGCGGGGTTGAGGACGACGGAGACGGCGGGTCCCGCGCCGGACCCGTGGCCGGCGGTGGCGGTGGTGGTGTCACTGGTGGTGTCGATGGTGGTCACATCCGCTCGAAGGATCGGTAGCGCTCCCAGTCGGTGATGGCGCTGTCGTAGGCGGCCTGTTCGACCCTGGCCATGTGCAGGTAGTGCTCGACCACGTCGTCCCCGAACGCGGCGCGGGCGAGCTCGCTCGCGCCCCACAGGTCGGCCGCCTCGCGGAGCGAGCCGGGCACCCGGGCGTAGTCCTCGACGGCGTAGGCGTTGCCCAGGCAGGGCGCGGGCAGTTCCAGCTTCTGCTGTACCCCGTGCAGGCCGGCCGCGATCATGCCGGCCACCGCGAGATACGGGTTGACGTCCCCGCCGGGCACCCGGTTCTCCATCCGCAGGCCCGGGCCGCGGCCCACCACCCGGTAGGCGCAGGTGCGGTTGTCCCGGCCCCAGGCGACCGCCGTCGGGGCGAACGAGCCCGGCCGGTACCGCTTGTAGGAGTTGATGTTGGGCGCGTACAGCAGGGTGAACTCGCGCAGTGCGAGCAGCTGGCCGGCCAGGAAGTGCCGCATGGTGTCGGTCATCCGACCGTCGGGGTCGGCGAAGGCCGGGGCGCCGACGGCGTCGCGCAGCGAGAGGTGGATGTGGCAGCTGTTGCCCTCGCGCTCGTCGTACTTGGCCATGAAGGTGAGCGCGCAGCCCAGTTGGGCGGCGATCTCCTTGGCACCGGTCTTGTAGACGCTGTGCTGGTCGCAGGTGGTGAGCGCGTCCGTGTAGCGGAAGGCGATCTCGTGCTGGCCGAGGTTGCACTCCCCCTTGGCGGACTCCACCACCAGGCCGGCGCCGGCCATCTCGATGCGGATCCGGGAGAGCAGCGGCTCGACCCGGGCGGTGCCGAGCAGCGAGTAGTCGACGTTGTAGAGGTTGGCCGGGGTCAGGCTGCGGTAGCCGCCCTGCCAGGCCTGCTCGTAGGTGTCGCGGAAGACCAGGAACTCCAGCTCCGTGCCGATGTCGGCGGCCAGGCCCTGTTCGGCCAGCCGCTCGATCTGGCGGCGCAGCAGCTGGCGGGGCGCCGCGGCGACCGGACGACCGCCGTGCCGGGCGAGGTCGGCGGTGACCTGGGCGGTGCCGGGCTGCCAGGGCGTGAGCCGGAGGGTGTCGAGGTCGGGGCGCATCGCGAAGTCGCCGTAGCCGGTCTCCCAGGAGGAGAGGGCGTAGCCGTCCACCGTGTTGAGGTCGATGTCGACGGCGAGCAGGTAGTCGCAGGCCTCCGCGCCGTTCTCGGCCACCTCGTCGAGGAAGAACCGGGCCGCGAAGCGCTTGCCCTGGAGTCTGCCCTGCATGTCGGTGAAGGCGAGCGCGACGGTGTGGATCTCGCCGGCGTCGACCAGGGCGCGCAGCTCGTCCAGGGCCAGCGGGGCACGGCGCGACGCGCCCGACACGGCTCTGCCGGACCCGGCGCCGGGTCCGGCAGAGCCGGTGGCGCCGGGCTGGGCGGTCGGCGCAGCGGCGGCGCTGCCTGGCGCGGCGACGTGGTCGTTCATGGCGGACACCCTCCTCGTCGATCACGCTGTGAGATCACGTGGTCACAGGGAACCGTACGGCCTGTCACTGACGGCGCGGAAGAGGGCGGGCTGGTGTGGCGCGCCGATATGCGTGGTTGGCGATGTATCGGGCGGCACGGGAGGAGAATGCCCGCCATGGATCGCAGGCCTTTTGTCGGCGTCAGCACCTATCTGGTGGACGCGAGTTGGAGCGACTGGAGGGACCGCCGGGTGGCCCTGGTGCCCGAGCGGTACACCTCGTACGTCAAGGACTCGGGCGGGATCGCGGTGCTGCTGCCGCCGGACGCCCCGGAACGCGCGCCGGAGGTGCTGGCGCGACTGGACGCCCTGGTCGTCGCGGGCGGACCGGACATCGACCCCGCCTACTACGGGCAGCAGCCGCACCCGCTCACCGACGTGGACACCGTCGAGCGGGACGTCTGGGAGTGCGCGCTGCTGCGGGCGGCGCTCGCGGCGGGCATGCCGCTGCTGGGGATCTGCCGGGGCATGCAGGTCCTGAACGTCGTCTGCGGGGGCACGCTGGTGCAGCACCTGCCGGACGTCGTCGAGGTGGACGTGCACACCGGCTCCCCCGGCAAGTACGGCACGCACGTGGTGCGGCCGGTGCCCGGGACGCTGCTCGGCGGGCTGCTGCCTGAGCCCGAACTGACCGTGCCGACCTTCCACCACCAGGCGGTGGACCGGCTCGGCACGGGCCTGCGGGTCGGCGCGCACGCACCGGACGGGACGGTGGAGGCGGTGGAGGGACCGGGGTTCACGCTCGGCGTGCAGTGGCACCCCGAGCAGGGGGACGACCTCCGGGTGATGCAGGCGCTGGTCCGGGCGGCGACGGCGGCGCGGACGCCGGAACTGGATCTGGACCTGGGCCTGGGTCTGGGCCTGGAGGCGGTCGAGGCGCGGTAGCCGGCGGGACCGGCGGTGCGTCCGGACGCCCGCGCCCCGTACGGGGGTGCGGGCGTCCGGACGTCCGGGTGTCCGGGCCGTGTTCGGTGGGCGCTCAGGCGCTGGGCGCCGCCGAGGTACCCGCGGCCACGGCGGCCACCGGTTCGGCGGGTGCCGACTCGGCGGGCAGTCGGGAGGCGGCGTCGAGAAGCGCGGGGAGCATGCGGGCGGCGTGCTCGGCGTAGCCCCGGGAGCTCGGGTGGACGCCGTCGGGGGCGAGGAGCAGCTCGGCACGGTCCTGGAACTCGGGCCCGGAGGACGGGGCCAGCGGCGTCCCGGCGCGCTCGGCGGCGCGGGCCTGCCGGCGGGCGAGGCGCCGGGAACGGTGCCCGCCGACCAGTCGGGCGGGGGTACGGAAGCCGGGCGCGTGGCCGGGGTCGGGGCACGGCACCACGACCGGCTGCCAGCCGGTCTCGCGGAGCCGCCCGAGCAGCACGGCGAACAGACGGGCGGACCGGCCGATCGGCAGCGGGAGGAGGGCGTCGTTGCCGCCGACGATCACCACCGCGAGCCCGGGCCGCAGGCGCGCCGCCCGGGCGGTCTGCCGGCGCAGGCCGGTCGTGGTGGCGCCGACCCGGGCGAGGACGCGCAGGTCGACGGGCCGGTCCAGCCGGTCTCCGAGCGCCTGGGCGAGCCGGGCCCCGAGCGTCTCCTCGGGGCGGTCGGCGCCGAAGCTCCGGGCGAGGGAGTCACCGAGCATCAGCAGGGTGACCGGCCGCTCGTCCGCGGGTTCGGCCGGGCCGTAGCGGCCGTCGGCGTGCGGGGCCGACCAGTCGGCGGGCGGGCGGCGCATCAGCAGCCGGCCGTAGAGCCGGGAGGCGGCGAGCCGGGCGCGGAGCAGGGGGCGGCGGGCCGCGGGGGCGGACGGGGTTTCCGGGGCGGAGCGGGTGGTCGGGGCGGGCATGGTGGGACTCCCGGGGCAGGCGGACGGGGGCGTGTCAGGCGGAGGTCAGGACGACGGCCGCGTTCTGGCCGCCGAAGCCGCTGGACACCGAGACGGCGGCCTGGAGCTGGACGCGCCTCGGCCTCTTGGTGACCACGTCGAGGTCGATCGCCTCGTCCAGCCGGCCGAGGTTGGCGGTGGGCGGGATCAGCCCGTACTGGAGGGTGAGGACGGTGACGGCCGCCTCGATCGCGCCCGCCGCGCCCAGGCAGTGGCCGATCACACTCTTGACCGCCGTGACCGGGGGCGGCCGACGGAAGACCTGCCGCAGGGCGGCGGCCTCGGCCAGGTCGTTGAGCGTGGTGCCGGTGCCGTGCGTGTTGACGTGGCCGATCTCGTGCGGCGCCAGCCCGGCGTCGGCGAGCGCGATCCGGACGGCGCGGGCCAGACCCGCGCCGTCCGGGCGGGGCGCGGTGAAGTGGTGGGCGTCGGCGGTGGAACCGTGGCCGGCCAGGTAGGCGCGCGGGCGGACGCCACGGGCCCGGGCGTCCGCGGCGCGTTCCAGGACGAGGAGGCCCGCGCCCTCGCCGAGCACGAAGCCGTCCCGGTCCGCGTCGAAGGGCCGGGAGGCTCCGGCCGGGTCGTGGCGGCGGCGGGAGAGCGCGCCGAGCCGGTCGAAGGAGGTCGCCACCATGGGCGACCGGCCGCTCTCCGTGCCGCCGGCCAGCACCACGTCGCAGGAGCCGGCCCGGAGCAGGTCGCAGGCGACGCCGAGGGCGGTGGTGCCGGAGGCACAGGCCGTGCTGGTGACCAGGTTGGGCCCCCGGGCCCCGAGGTCGAGGCCGACCTCGCCGGCGGCCATGTTGGGGATGGAGCGCGGTGCCATCAGCGGAGAGACCAGGTCGGGGCGGCCGTCCGCGAGCCGCCCGTACTCGACCGCGTGGGTGTCCGTGCTGCTGGCGCTCACCCCCAGCACCACCCCGACCCGGTCCGGGTGCCAGTCGGCCGGGTGGAGGTCGGCGTCGGCGACGGCCTCCCGGGCGGCCAGGACGGCGAGTTGGGCGAACCGGTCGAGCCGCCGGACCAGCCGGCCGCCGAGCAGGGCGACCGGGTCGAAGCCGTCGGCCCGGCAGGAGAAGTCGACGTTCAGCCCGGCGAGGAGCGGGTCGCGCCGGGCGGTCGGCTCTCCGCCGAGCAGGTGGTCCCAGCCGGCCGCCACGCCGAAGCCGGCGGGGGTGACCAGGCCGAGCCCGGTCACCGCCACCGCCCGGTCGGCCACCGTGTGGGCGCTCAACTGACGGCGCCCGCGGTCAGATCGACACCGACGAGCGGGGCGGCACCGGGAGCCGGAAGGGCGCCCGGCGCGGCACCCGCAGCGGCACCCCGGCCGACGACCGGAACGGCGCCCGGGCCATCGGCCTCGGCCGGGGCGGCACCGGCGTGGGCGAGCAGTTCGCCGAGCGTGGAGTCCGGCCGGATGTCGCGGACGGTGACGCCGATCCGCTCCTCGACCAGCAGGGAGAGTTCGACCAGCGCGAGACTGTCGAGCGACAGCGAGGCCAGCGTGGCCTCGGGCGTGACGAGTGCGGCCGGCACCTCGAACTCCTCGACCAGGCAGGCACGCAGGACGGTGAAGCTGTCGTTCATGGGACGTTCCTTTCAGTGGCGGACGGTGCGAACGGCCGGGCCGTTCGGTCCGGTTCGGGGGCGAGGACGGGCGGCAGGACGGCCTGAGGGACGGGCCGCGTGGCAGGCTGCGGGACGGGGAGGCGGGCGGGCAGCCGGAACCAGGCGAGCAGGACGCCCGCCGCGGCGACGGCCCCGCCGACCTGCGCCGCCGCGGTGAGCCCGGTGGTGAACGCGATACGGTCGCCGGTCGCCGCATCGGCCGCGGCGGTGGCCAGCACGGAGCCGAGCACCGCCACGCCGAGGGTCGAACCGACCTGCCGGGTGGCGTCGTTGAGGGCCGATCCGACCCCGGCCATGGCGGCCGGCACGGCGCTCATCACCAGCTCGGTGGCGACCGGCGCCATCAACCCGGCGCCGAAACCGGAGACCGCCTCGAAGACGAACACCGGCGCGTCCCCCGACTCCGCGCCGAGACGGCCGAGTTGAACGAATCCGGCGGCGATCAGCAGTTGCCCGGCCGCGACCGGGACGCGCGCGCCGGCGTACCGGGCGACCACCGGGCCGAGGACGGCCCCGACGGCCAGCCCCAGCGAGAGCGGGACCATCCGCAGCCCGGCCTGCCAGGCCGAGAGGCCCCGGACCTGCTGGAGGTAGAGGGTCAGCAGGAACATCGCGCCGAACATCGCGAAGGACATCAGCGCCAGGCAGACCGCGGCCGGCCAGACCGGCCCGTCGCGCAGCAGTCGGACCGGCACCATCGGTGCGGCGCAGCGGAGTTGGCTCAGCACGAAGAGGCCGAGCAGCAGCGCGGCGGCGGCGAGGGCGGCAAGCACCTCGGGGCTGGTCCAGCCGCGTCCGGGCGCCTCGATGATCCCCCACACGAGGGTGAGCAGAGCGGCACAGGAGAGCAGTGCGCCGAGCCGGTCCAGCGGCCGGGCCTCCGGATCGCGCGACTCGGGGATCACCGGGGTGACCACCAGGATCGCCGCCACCACGGGGACGTTGAGCCAGAACGCGGCCTGCCAGCCGTGCTGTTCGACCAGCCGGCCGCCGACCACCGGACCGAACAGCGCGCCGACGCCGGCCACCGCCGCCCAGATCCCGATCGCCCGCCGCCGGTCGGCCGCCGCGGGCAGGACGTGCACCACGGTGGAGAGCGTCGAGGGCATGAACAGTGCCGCGCCGACGCCCATCGCGCAGCGTGCGGCGACGAGTCCGGCCGGGCCGTCGACGAGCGCACCGGCCGCCGAGGCGAGCGCGCAGACGGCGAGTCCGGTCGCGAAGGCACGCCGCCGGCCGTACCGGTCGCCGAGCGCGCCGGCGGCGAGCACGCAGCCGCCCAGCGCGAGCGCGTAACCGTCGACGATCCACTGGGTCTCGGCCAGCGTCGGCCGGAGATCGTCCCGCAGGCTCGGGATCGCCACGTTGAGGACGGTGAAGTCGAGTCCGAGGAGGAAGAGGGCGGCGCAGACGACGGCCACCGCCGCCCACGCCCGCGGCCGGGCCACCGGGCCGTTCGAGGGGTCCATCCGGGCCTCAGACCGGCAGCCGGAGCGGTTCGTCGCGCCGCCGGAAGCCGATCCGGTAGAGCGTGGCGGCGCCGCGCAGGAAGGTGACCTCGCAGGCGCGCAGGTAGCGGCGGTAGCGGCGGAAACCGTCCGGGCCGACCAGTGCCTCGGCCTCGGCGCGGGCCCGCAGCAGCCGGGCGGACCAGGCGCCCAGGGTGCGGGCGTAGTCCTCGGCGGAGGCCCGGACGGCGGTCACCGCGAAGTACGGGTCGCCGGCGGTGACGATCTCGCCGAGCCGGGGCAGCGCCGCACCGGGGAAGACCTCGGCCGCGACGAACGAGCCGACCGGACCGTCGCCGCCGGTCACGCCGTCGTAGGCGATGGTCTGCAACGACATCCGGGCGCCGGGGCGCAGCCAGCCGTGGCAGCGTTCGAAGTAGCCGCGGTAGGCGGCGAGCCGTCCGGCGGCGTCCATGTCGGCGGTGGCGAAGTGCTCGAAGGCACCGATCGAGACGATCCCGTCGTAGGGCCGCTCGGGGCGGTGGCCGTCCCAGCTCTCCAGCCGGACGTCGACGCCGGGGAGCGCGAGCCCCCGTACGTGGGCGTGCTGGGCGCGGGAGAGGGTGAGCCCGGTGGCCTCGCCGGCCCGGCCGGTGAGGACGGCGTGGGTGAGCAGGCCGCCCCAGCCGCAGCCGACGTCGAGCAGGCGGAACCCGGCGTCGGAGGCGGCGCCGGCCAGGTCGAGGTGCAGGTCGAGCTTGGCCCGCTGGGCGCGGGGCAGGGCGGTGGTGTCGGGCTCGCCGGGGGCGATGCCGTCCCAGACGGCGGCGGAGTAGCTGAGCGTCTCGTCGAGCCAGAGGGCGTAGAAGTCGTTGCCGAGGTCGTAGTGGAACTCGATGTCGGCGGCGCTGGTGCCGACGGTGGTGGTGCCGACGGTGGTGGTGGTCATACCTCTCCTGTTCGGGGAACGGGCGGGCGGTACCGGACGGCCCGCGCGAGGCGACGCGGGTCGGCGGCACCGGGAAGGGCGACGCGGGTCGGCGGCGCTTCGGGGCGGACGCCGCGGGACGGCGGTGCGGAGCGGCAGGGCCGCGGGACGGCGGCGCCGCGGGGCGCTTCAGG
>NZ_JBEXNT010000210.1:0-11231 GCF_040611255.1 Kitasatospora sp. NPDC002965
GGGTCGCGATGCGCGCCCACGAGCTGGCCGCCGACGGGGCGTACCGGCCCGAACTGGGGCCGGCCTGGCGGATCGCCAAGGTGTACTGGAACCGGCGTCGCGGTGTCGATCACGAAGCGGTACCGCACGTCACTCGCCAGCACCCGGTCGTACGCCTCGTTGATCTGCTCCGCCCGGATCAGCTCGATCTCCGCGCCGATGCCGTGCTCGGCGCAGAAGTCGAGCATCTCCTGCGTCTCCGGCAGGCCGCCGATCATCGAGCCGGCCAGCGACCTGCGTCCGACGAGCAGCGCGTGCGCGTTGATCGAGACCGGCTTCTCCGGCGCCCCGACCTGGACCAGGGTGCCGTCGGTCCGCAGCAGCCCGAGGTAGCCGCTCAGATCGAGGTCGGCCGAGACGGTGTTGACGATCAGGTCGAAGGTGCCGGCCAGCTCGGTGAAGGTGGCCGGGTCGGAGGTGGCCCGGTAGTCGTGGGCGCCCAGCTTCAGCCCGTCCTCGCGCTTGCGCAGCGACTGGCTCAGCACGGTGACCTCCGCCCCCTTGGCGCGGGCGATCTTCACCCCCAGGTGGCCGAGGCCGCCCAGACCGACGATCGCGACCTTGCGGCCGGGACCGGCGCCCCAGCGCGTCAACGGGGAGTACAGCGTGATGCCCGCGCAGAGCAGCGGCGCGGCGACGTCCAGCGGCAGCGCCCCGGGGATGCGCAGCGCGTAGTTCTCGTCGACCACCAGCTGCCTGGCGTAGCCGCCGTAGGTGGGCGCGCCGTCCCGGCCGACCGCGTTGTAGGTGAAGACCGCGCCGCTCCCACCGGTGCAGTACTGCTGGAGTCCGGCCCGGCAGCTGTCGCACTCCCGGCAGGAGTCGACGAAGCAGCCGACCCCGACCCGATCGCCGACCGCCCAGCGGGTGACCTCCGGGCCCACCTCGCCGACCACGCCGGCGATCTCGTGGCCGGGGACCATGGGGAAGATCCCCGGACCCCAGTCCTCGGCGACCTGGTGGATGTCCGAGTGGCAGATACCGGCGTAGGCGATGTCGATCAGGATGTCGTGGGCACCGAGCGCCCGGCGGGGGACGGTGGTCCGCTCCAGGGGGGCCTTCGGGGCCGGGGCGGCGTACGCGGCGACGGTGCTGCCGCCCGCCTCGGTGCGGGCGGCCTCGACGTCGCCGGCCTCGGCGTTCGTGTGGATGGTGTCCGTGACCGTGGTGTTCGTCATGCCTCAAGGCTCGGTCCGGCGGCCCGGGGTAGACAGACCAGTGCCTAACGTAGGCACGGCCTTCCTACCACCGGCAGTATCACCTTCCAGCACTCGCCGGGAGCCCGGTCGCACGCATACTGCAGACGTGGACCAGCGCACCGAACTCAGCGAATTCCTCCGGTCCCGGCGTGCCCGGCTCCAGCCGTCCGACGTCGGCCTGCCCGACTACGGCGGCCGGCGACGGGTCCCCGGGCTGCGCCGGGAGGAGCTGGCCCAGCTGGCGGGCGTGAGCACGGCGTACTACGTCCGGCTGGAACAGGGCCACGGGGAGAACGTCTCGGCCGCCGTCCTGGACGCGATCGCCCGCGCCCTGCGGCTCTCCTCCGCCGAGCGCGAGCACCTGCGCCGCATCACCAAGCCCGCGCGCCGCCGCCCCGGTCGCGGCCGTTCCACCCGCCCGCAGCAGATCCGCCCCGAGTTCCAGCAGCTGCTGGACGCGATGGAGAGCGTCCCGGCCTACGTGCTCGGGCGGCGCCTCGACGTGATCGCGTGGAACCCGCTCGGCAACGCGCTGGCGGGGGACTTCGCGGCGCTCCCGCCGGAGCACCGGAACATGGCCTGGCAGGTCTTCCTCGATCCGGCCGCCCGCGAGCTCTACCTGGACTGGGAGACCAAGGCCGCCGACGTGGTCGGCATTCTCCGGCTGGACGCGGGCCGCGACCCGGACGACCCGAGACTGACCTCGCTGATCGGCGAACTCTCCCTCAAGAGCGGCGAGTTCCGTCGACTCTGGGCCGCGCACGACATCCGGGACAAGGGCCACGGCACCAAGGAGCTGCACCACCCGGTGGTGGGCCGGCTCACGCTGCGCTACGAGACGCTGCGCCCGGCGGAGGAGGCGGACCAGGTGCTCGTCGCCTATCACGCCGACCCGGGCTCGCCGTCGGCCGAGTCGCTCCGGCTGCTGGCCAGCTGGACCGCGACCGGGCCGGCACGGCCGTCCTCGCCGGCCGTCCGGCCGGACGGTGCGCCAACGCCGGACGCCTCGCCGGTGCACGGGGACCCGGGACGGCCCCCGACCCCGCCGGTGTAGCTCTCCGGGGAGTCCGGCGGCCCTGCCGGCAGCGCCCGCCCGGCGTGGCGGGCGTCGCCGCCCCCGCGTCCGGGCGTCGCCGCCCCCGCGTCCGAACGTTGCCGGCGGCCGGGGCCCGTCGGGACGACCGGTCCTCCCGGAAGCGTGCCGTCATGGCGGCACCCCGGTAGCCGCGCGGCCGTGGCCGTGGCGGCGATGGGTCGGGAGTCCTCTTTGTTGCGGGGTCGTTGGTCCGGTGGTCCCGGGAGGGCCGGGACCACCGGCCCTTTCCCGGTGACGCGTCCTGCCGTCTACTGGACCGGGAGCCACCCCCGGGCCGCCGCCTGCCCGAAACCCGGTCGGGGCGGGTCCGTTGCCGGTCGACGGCGTGAACGGGCCTGTCCTGTCATGTAACTGACGGGTAGTTAGGCTGCCGGTCATGGAGATCAGCAGCACCACCACCGAGTACGACCGCCTGATCGCGCGGCACCATGCCATGCGCCTTCGCCGGCAGATCCTCACGCCGGCGTCGTCCCCGCTGGACTCCTTCCCCGACGCCCGTCCCGGCTCGCGCCCCGGCGGCGTCGGTCCCGGCGCCCTCGACGCCGGTACGGGCGGGGACCTCGACGCCGGGGACTTCGACGCCGCCGCCGACCAGCGGCTGATCATGGGCACCCTCGGCCTGGTCGCCCCGTTCGCCGACCTGATCGACCACCTCTACGCGTGCATGTTCCGCCGCCGCCCGTACCTCCGGGCGCTCTTCCCGGACTCGATGGAGTTCCAGCAGGTCCACCTGGAGCGGATGTTCGACTACCTGGTCGAGAACCTGCACCGGCCCGCCCAGCTGTCCGCCACGCTCGCCCAACTCGGCCGCGACCACCGGAAGCTCGGGGTCCGGCCGGTTCACTACCAGGCCTTCGAGGAGGCCCTCTGCGAGGCGATCCGGCACCGGGCCGGATCCCGGTGGAGCGCCGGACTGGAGGACGCCTGGGTGCGGATGCTGCGGTTCGCGGTCGAGGCGATGGTGGCCGGCGCCGAGTCGGCGCTCACCGAACCCCCGTACTGGCACGCCGTGGTGGTCGGCCACGAGCGCCGCCGACCCGACCTCGCCGTGCTGCGGGTCCGCACCGGCGAGCCCTACCCGTACCGGGCCGGCCAGTACGGGACGGTGGAGCACCCGAGGCTGCCGCACACCTGGCGGCAGTACTCGATGGGCTGTGCGCCGCGCGCCGACAACGAGCTGGAGTTCCACGTGCGCCGCACCGGCCCGGGCGGCGTCAGCGAGGCGCTGGTGGAGCACACGGCCGTCGGCGACCGGCTTCGGCTCGGGCCGCCGCGCGGCACGCTGATGCCGGACGACGACAGCCGGGACCTGCTGCTGGTGGCCGGCGGCACCGGACTCGCCCCGATGAAGGCGATCGTCGAGCAGCTGGTCGAGCACCGCCCGCGCGGTCGCCGGGTCCACCTCTTCGTCGGCGCCCGGGCCCGGGCCGATCTCTACGACTGGCCGTCGCTCGCCGAACTCGGCGGCCGTAAGCCCTGGTTGGAACTGGTGCCGGTGGCCGACGACGCGGCCGGCGGGCGACCGGGCGCCGGCCCGGGCCGCCGGCTCGCCGAGGCGGTCGGCCGGGCCGGCGACTGGTCCGAGCACCTGGTCTGCGTCAGCGGCCCGGCCGGCCTGGTGACCGAGGTCCGGACCAGGCTGGCCGCCGACGGCCTACCGGCGAGCCGGATCCACCACGACCCGGTGCTCGGCCGGGTCTGACCGCCGCCGGCGGCCAGGGCGACCGGCGGCGGGCCCTTCGGCACCGCCGCCGGAGGGCCCGCCAACGGCCGCGACACCTTTGCTCGGGGACCGCGACCGGGACCGCAACCAGCGACGGGGACCGCGACCGCGACCGCGCCCGCCCGGGACTACCGGTAGCAGTACGAGTCCGAGGAGGCGTCCCCGCCCGCCAGGTGGGTCTGGTGCACGCGCAGCCCGCGGAACTCCTCGCCGTGCGGGAAGAAGCGCCGGTCCACGGTCAGCCCGCCCGCCTCCGGGTCGGCGTCCAGCTTGACGATCCACGGCTCGATCCCGTCGGGGTAGAACTGGTCGTCCCACGCCCCGTACAGCGAGTTGGTGACGTAGAGCCGCCGACCGTCCCGGCTGATCTCGACCATCTGCGGCGCCCCGCTCAGCGGTCGGCCGGGCTGGGCCGGGTGCGGCGTGCGGGCCGCGACCCCGCCGAGCCGCACCGAGGCCGTGAGCCGCGGGTGGAACGGGTCCGACACGTCGTACTGGAACAGCTCGCCGGTGCCCCAGGCCGAGACGTACAGCCAGCGGTCGTCGACCGACAGGTTGATGTCCGTGATCAGCGGCGGCACCGCGCCGAACGGCTGGAGGGCCGGCGGCAGGTCCTCGGCCTTGGCCTCCTCGGCCGGTATCTCGATCACCTTCCGCGCCGTGAACGCCTCGCCCTGCCGGTACCAGAGCCAGACCGACGCGGAGAGGTCCTCCACGTTGGTGACCACCCCGGCGAACCCCCACTCCGCCTGCGGATCGTGCGCCGGGCGCAGCTCCAGCACCATCTGGTACTGGTCGCCGAGGTCGATCCGCTGAAGGTGCCGGCCCGAGTCGAGCTCCCAGAAGTGCAGCGCGTGCCCGTACTTGCGACCCAGCAGCAGCTCCGGGACGACGCCGTCCTCGACCATCCACGGGGTGCCCCACTCGCTGGTGACACCCACGTTGGTCCCGAGGTGCCACCACACGTCGTAGGCGAAGTTCTGCGGTCCGCGCTCGGTTTCCCAGGGGCGCAGCACCTCGAAGGTGGTGTGGTCGAGCAGCGCCACCCCGCCGGGCCCGTCCGCGCCCTCCGCCGCACCGAGGCAGGAGAGGAACACGCCGTCCGGTCCGCAGTGCAGCGTGTGCGGCCGCGAGTAGCCCGCTCTCTTCGCGAGCTCCTCCGCCTCGACGGTCTTCACCAGCCGTGGCCGCACCGGATCCGGTCGGGTGTCCAGCACGTGCAGCTTCGACGACCGCAGCCCGGGCAGCAGCAGGTACCGCCGCTCCGGGTTGTCGTGGCAGGCGTGCGCGAGCGCGCTGGAGCAGGCGTTCCACCCGAAGTGGTGCAGCTCGTCACCGACCCCCGGCATGGCGGTGAAGTTGAGGACCCGCCCGTAGCTCGGCGACTCCGGGTCGGCGTCGACGGTGATCAGCGCGTCCGGCTGCTGCGCCGACCGGTCGAACCCGGCGACGTACGCGAGCTTCTCCGGCGGCGCGGCGATCGCCTCGGCGGGCGTGCGGTAGAGGGAGGGGTCGCTGTGTCCGTCCTGGTGGTCGTCGTGCGGGCCGTGTCCGTGCGGCATGCTGGCTCCTCAACTCGCCTTCTCGGCAAGGGAAGTGACAGGGGCCCGGGTAGCCTTCCACAGATTCACGGGCGCACAGCAGGCGCACGGGGGAGCGGGCGGGGGGTATTCCCGTGGCACGGGCTCCGCCATCCGGACGGTCGCGGTCCGCCCGGCCGCCGCCCGCCGGTGCGGTCGGCCCCACGGCCGGGACCGCGCGGGGCCGCGCCCGCGCAGACGACTCCGCCGGCACCCGAGCGGGTGCCGGCGGAGGGGGAGACACGGAGGCGAACGGGTCACGCGTCCTCGGGCCGCGGGCCGTCGGAGCACGGGGGCCGGTGCAGCGCGAGGGCCGGTGTGCGGCGAGGGATCAGTGCACGGCGAGGGGGAAGTAGGCGTCGAGCCAGCGGTCGAGTTCGGCGAAGACCTGGGTGCGGGCCTTCTCGCCGGAGAGGACGAGGTCGTGCATGCCGCCCTCGATGCGCACGATGGTGACGTGGCGGCCCAGGTGGGGCCCGGCGGCGGCGATGTCGTCGGCGCGCAGGATGGCGTCCGCGTGGTGGAGGGCGTTGTGCCAGCGGGTGGTGGAGATCGAGGCGGTGGAGGCCATCAGCAGGATCGGGACCTCGACGCCGAGGCCGCGCCGCACCTCGCGGTGGCCGCGCTGGATGGCGGCGAGCCAGCCGGCGAACAGCGGGACGCCCTCCGCCGGCTTGAGACGCAGGTCGAAGTCCCACGCGCCGCGGTGGTCCTGGTGCAGGCTGTGCACGTAGTGCGGGTTGAGGGCCGACGGCAGCACGCGGGTCGGGGCGAAGCGGCCGAGGGCGTCCAGGGCGGGGGCGCCGAGGGTGCGGACGGCGGGGGCGGCCGGCATGGAGAGGAAGGGGCTGTTGAGGAAGAGCGCGTCGACCAGCCCGCGCCCGGCGCGGCGGCCGGCCCAGAGGGCGGCGATCAGGCCGCCGGTGGAGTGGCCGTTGATCAGCAGCCGGGTGTGCCCGTCCAGCTCCCGGACGACCCGGACGGCCTCGTCGAGCTCCTCGTCGTAGGTGGAGAGGTCGCGGACGAAGTTCGGGGACTGGTGCGGTCGCAGCGAACGGCCGTACTTGCGCAGGTCGAGCGCGTAGAAGGAGAAGCCGGCGGCGGCGTAGTGGTCGGCCAGGTGGGTCTGGAACCAGTAGTCGTTGTAGCCGTGGATGTAGAGGACGGCCCGGTCCGAACCGGGGACCAGCCGCCGGACGAGCGTGGCGGAGACCTCGCCCTCCTCGTCCGGGCGGAGCGGCAGTTCGACCGCCTCGTAGGGGGCACCCAGGATGTCTTCGCGGAACTCCATGTCCAGTCGCACCCAATCTCTGCTCGGTATCGCTGCCTCGGGAACCCCGACGATACCGGCCGGTAGCCTCGGGCGTGACGGCGACTCGGGCAAGCCGCCTATGCTGCCGTCATGCCCGAGATGCCCGACACGCCCAGACCGTCCGTGGACGACGACCCCGTACCGGTCGTGCGGCGGACGGACCTCGGGCAGGCCAAGCTGCTGCCCGACATCGACCACGACGGCGGCTGGCTGCTCTCCCTGGACGACACCCCGCAGTCCTACGTCGACCTCGGGGACCCGACCCATCTGGAGTTCGAGTACACGCAGCGGTTCGGCCACCTGGTCGACGCGCTCGCCCCGGCCGGGCAGCCGCTGGACGCGCTCCACCTGGGCGGTGGCGCGCTGACCGTCCCCCGCTACCTGGCCGCCACCCGTCCGGGCTCCCGCCAGCGGGTGGTGGAGGTCGACGGCCCGCTGCTCGCGCTGGTGGCGGAGCACCTTCCCTGGCACGGGCCGGGCGCCGACATCACGGCCGTGGTCGGTGACGCCCGGGCGGCGCTCGCGGAGGCCGCACCAGGCTCGCTGGACCTCGTCGTCGCCGACGTCTTCCACGGTTCGCGGACCCCCGGGCACCTGACCTCGGTGGAGTTCCTCCGGCTGGCGTCGGCCGCGCTGCGCCCCGGCGGCTGCTACGCCGCCAACCTCGCGGACGGTCCGCCGCTCGCCTTCGCCCGCGCGCAGGCGGCGACGGTGCGGGCCGTCTTCCCGGAGGCCTGCCTGATCGCGGAGCCGCCGGTGCTGCGCGGGCGGCGGTACGGCAACATCCTGCTCGTCGGCTCGACCGGTCCGCTGCCGGTCGCCGACCTGGTCCGGCGGCTGGCCGGCGACATCTTCCCGGCCCGGCTGACCGACGGCGCCGACCTCGCGGCCTTCGTCGCCCGGACGGAGCCGGTGACGGACGCCACCGCCACCGACTCCCCGCCCCCGCCGGAAGGGGCGTTCAGCGTCGGCTGACCGGGCGCGCGTCCCGGGCACGGTGCGCACGGTCGCGCGTGGCGGCGCGCCGGGGCTTCGCGCGCTCTGTTCACGCCCCCGGCAGTGTCAGAATCGGCGGGTCCGTCCCGGGGTCCGAGGATGCAGAGGAACGACCGAGTGATGAACAGCATGGAACGTCCGGATCTGACGGCGGTCCCCGAGACGGCACTGTGGACGCTCTACCAGCGCTCCGTCGAGGCGCGCAGGCCGGACACGGTGCTGCACGACCCGAAGGCGGTCGAGCTGGTGGACCGGATCGACTACCCGTTCGCCGAGCGCTTCGGAACCAGCGGCGTCCAGGCCCAGCTGCAGGCGCTGCGGGCGGCCTGCTTCGACCGCGAGGTGGCGGACTTCCTGGCCCGGGAGCCGCGCGGCACCGTGGTCTGCCTGGGGGAGGGCCTGGAGACCCAGTACTGGCGGGTCGACAACGGCCGTGCCCGGTGGATCGGGGTGGACCTGCCCGAGTCGGTCGCCCTGCGGGAGCAACTGCTGCCGCCCGGGCCGCGCCGGCGCTCCGTGGCCGCCGACGTCACCGACCTCGGCTGGGCCGAGGAGGTGGACCGGAGCCGGGCGGTGCTGATCACCGCGCAGGGTCTGCTGATGTACCTGCGGCCGGCCCAGGTGCGGGCCCTGATCGCGGGCTGTGCCGAGCGGTTCCCGGGCGGTTCGCTGGTCCTGGACGCGGTACCGCGCTGGTTCGGCCGGCTCACCCTGAGCGGCAGGGTGCGGACCCGGGGCTACGAGGCGCCCCCGATGCCGTGGGCGATGGACGCGGGCGAGCGGGCCAAGCTGCGCAGCGCCGGTCCTGCGGTGGCCGCGGTGCGGGACGTCCGGCCGACCGGCGGACGCGGACTCGTCGGCGCCCTGCTCCCGATCGCCCTCGCCGTTCCCCCGCTGGCGGACCGCCGCCCCTCGGTCACCGTCGTGGACTTCGCGGACCGCCCCGTGCAGCCGTAGCCGACCGGGTCGTGGGGCCGGGGCCCCCGGCCGGTGCCGGGTCGGGGGCGGCTGCACGGGGCCGGTGAGAGTCCCCGGGCGGAGGCGCGGTGGAGGCGCGGTGGGCGGCCCGGTTCCCGGGGACGCCGGAACCGCCGCAGGCCGCCACGCGTCGTAACCAGGGGTGATCGGCCAGGGGGACGGGCCGCCCGGCACGTTAGGCTGCCTTCTCGGGGAGCGGCCTGGTGCCGCCATTCGGACGACGTCGAGACCGGCGCGCGGGCTGCGGATACCTGACCGGGCCTGCCGTGGGTCTCGTCCTGCCACGGAGGTACTGGCCTTGCTGCACATCGACGCCTGGATCGAGGGCGTGCCACCGGGCGCGGTGTATGCCCTTGTAGGTCTGATCATCGGACTGGAGTCGCTGGGCATTCCGCTCCCCGGCGAGATCGCCCTGGTGTCCTCGGCGCTGCTGGCCGCGCGCGGCGTGGTCAGCCCGGTCTGGGTGGCGGTCTTCGCGATCCTCGGTGCGATCATCGGCGACTCGATCGGCTACTCGATCGGACGCAAGGGCGGCAAGCCGCTCTTCGAGAAGCTGGGGCGACGGTTCCCCAAGCACTTCGGCCCGGACCACCTGGCCAGCGCCGAGCGCTCGTTCCAGAAGTGGGGCATGTGGGCCGTCTTCTTCGGCCGCTTCATCGCCCTGCTGCGCATCTTCGCCGGGCCGCTCGCCGGCGCGCTCAAGATGCCGTACTGGAAGTTCCTGATCGCCAACGTCCTCGGCGGCATCGTCTGGGCCGGCGGGACGACCCTGCTCGTCTACCAGGTCGGCAAGGTCGCCGAGCAGTGGCTGTCGAAGTTCTCCTGGATCGGCCTGCTCCTGGCCGCCCTCGGCGGCGCCTTCTCGGCCTGGCTGATGAAGCGCCGCGCCGCCAAGTCCGCCCGGGCCCGTGAGGCGGAGGACGCGGCGGCGGAGGCGGCCTCGGCCGCCGAGGCCCCGATCGGAGCACCGTCGGCGACTGCCGCCGCCACCACGGCCACCACCACCACGGCCGCCACCACGGTCACTGCCGCCGCCACGGCGACGGCGACCGCACCGGGTGCCGGCGCGCAGACCGCCGCAGCACCCGCCGGGCCCGTCGCGGACTGACCCGCCGGCCAGGGCCGCCGCCGCCCCGGGGGAGCGACGGCGGCCTTCGTGCGACCGGGCACGGTACCCACCGGGCACGGACCCGACCGGGCGGCGGAGTACGGTCGAGCACCATGGCGGTACGGCACAGTACGGCAGCACACGAGATCGACATCGACGCACGACCGAACACCCGCGCACGACCGAGGAGCGAGACCACCATGCGGATCGGACTGCTGGGCACCGGCCCCTGGGCGGAGCGGGTGCACGCACCCGTCCTGGCGGAGCACCCCGCCTTCGAGTTCGCGGGAGTCTGGGGCCGCCGCCCCGAGGCCGCCGCAGCGCTCGGCGCGCAGCACGGCGTCCCCGGCCACGCCGACCTCGACCGGCTGCTCGCCGAGGTCGACGCCGTCTCCATCGCACTGCCGCCGACCGTCCAGGCGGACCTCGCCGTACGGGCCGCCGAGGCGGGCTGCCACCTGCTGCTCGACAAGCCCGTCGCGCTGACCGTCCCCGACGCCCGCCGGGTGGTCGAGGCGACCGGACGCAACGGCGTCGCCTCGGTGGTGTTCTTCACCGTCCGCTTCGGCGGCGACCAGATCCCGTGGATCGAGGCGCAGGCCGCCGCCGGCGGCTGGTTCACCGGCCGCTCCGACTGGCTCGGCTCGGTCTTCGCCCCGGACTCCACCAGCCCGTACGCGGCCTCCGCCTGGCGCAAGGACAAGGGCGCGCTCTGGGACGTCGGCCCGCACGCCCTCTCCGTGCTGCTCCCGATCCTCGGCGACGTCACCTCCCTGACGGCCGTGGCCGGCCCGCTGGACACCGTCCACCTCGTGCTGCGCCACGTCGGCGGCGCGTCCAGCACCCTGGCGCTCAGCCTCACCGTCCCCGTGGCGGGCGGCGGCACCGGGATGGAGCTGCGCGGCGAGGCCGGCACCGTCCACCTGCCCGAACGCGGCGAGGGCCCGATCGCGGCCCTGCACCGCGCCCTCGACGCGCTCGACGAGTCCGTCCGCACCGGTGAGCCGCACCCCTGCTCCGCCGCCTTCGGCCTGCGGACCGTGGAGATCCTCGCGGCCGCCGAACGCTCCCTCGCCGCGGGCACCACGGTCGCCGTCTGACCACTGGTCCCGGATCCCTCCCGCCGCCGCGTGCGCCGGACCCGCTGACCGACAGGGACGCCGTTTCGAGGAACGCCCGTGTCAGGGCCGCCAGGTTGAG
>NZ_JBEXNT010000211.1:0-10729 GCF_040611255.1 Kitasatospora sp. NPDC002965
CGGGGCCGGTGTTTGCCCGCGCCGGCCGTTCGGCCGGCGCGTCGGGGCCGGTCGGGGCGGCCGAAATCGTCGCCCCGGTCGGGGCGTCCGGATCCGGACGCGGCGCGACTCTTGACAACACGTCATGTCCGCGACAGCTTTGGTGCACCCCCACACCGAGAGGTCTCTCATGAAGAAGCCGCTCATAGGCACGCTCGCCACGCTCCTGTTCGCCGGGGCCACCGCCCTGGCCGGAGCCCCCGTGGCGACCGCCGCCCCCTCCGTGACCGCCCCGACCGCCGCGACCGCCGAAGCCGCGGCCCGGACCGTCGCGGCGGCGCCCGAGGGCCAACAGGCGCTCGCCGCGGTCACCTTCGCCGGTACCGTCGCGCTCAACAACTGTTCCGGCTCGCTCGTCCGGCTCCCCAACTCCACCGCCAACGACCCGGCCCTGGTGCTCTCCAACGGCCACTGCCTGGAGACCGGCATGCCCGGCCCCGGCCAGGTGGTCGTCAACCGGGCGTCCAGCCGCACCTTCACGCTGCTCAACGCGAGCGGCGGATCGCTCGGCACGCTCCGTGCCACCAAGATCGTGTACGGCGCCATGACCGACACCGACGTGTCGATCTACCAGCTGAACACCACCTACGCCGCGATCCAGTCGCAGTACCGGATCGCCCCGCTGACCGTCGCGGCCACCCACCCGGTCCAGGGCACCCCGATCAAGGTCGTCTCCGGGTACTGGAAGAAGATCTACTCCTGCTCCGTCGACGGGTTCGCCTACCGGCTGAAGGAAGCCGAGTGGACGTTCAAGGACTCCGTCCGCTACACGTCCAGCTGCAACGTCATCGGTGGCACCTCGGGCTCGCCGGTCGTCGACGCCAACGGCACCGTCGTCGCCGTCAACAACACGATCAACGAGTCCGGCCAGCGGTGCACCCTGAACAACCCCTGCGAGGTCGACCAGAACGGCGCGGTCACCGTCCGCCGGGGGATCGGCTACGCCCAGGAGACCTACACCATCCCGGCCTGCTTCGCCTCCGGGAACCGGCTCGACCTGACCCTGCCCGGCTGCACCCTGCCGCGCCCCTGACCAGCACGTTCACCCCGATGGGCCATCCGCGACCTGCGGGTGGCCCATTCGGCCGTCTACCGGACGGCCGGTCCGTACGGCAGCCGCCCGCCGGCTGTCGGAGAGTACGGACAGAGCATCGAACAGTTCCGTTGACCCGATGGAGAGTTGATGACCAAGAAGCTCAGAGGGCTGCTGGTGGCCGTCCTGCTGATACCGCTGTTCGGCCTCGGTCTGGCCACCCCGGCGCTCGCCGAGGGTGCCGCCGCGGGCGCGTCCTCCGTCGCCGACGACCCGTCGGCCGACATCAAGGACCGCCTGGCGGCGATCCGCGGACTGACCGTGACCGAGGAACGGCCCACCACCACCGGCCACCGCTACTTCCTGCTCACCTACACCCAGCCGATCGACCACGACCGCCCCTGGCTGGGCAGCTTCCAGCAGCGGCTGAGCGTGCTGCACCGCGGCTACGACCGCCCGACCGTCTACTTCACCAACGGCTACGCGCTGCGCACCACGCCCTCGCGCACCGAGCCGGCCCGGCTGGTCGACGGCAACCAGGTCTCCGTCGAGTACCGCTACTTCACGCCGTCCCGTCCCGTGCCCGCCGACTGGAGCAAGGCCGGCATCCGTCAGGGGGCCACGGACTCGCACCGGATCATCACCGCGCTGAAGCGGATCTACCAGGAGGAGTGGCTCTCCACCGGCGGTTCCAAGGGCGGCATGTCGTCGACCTACCACCGCCGCTTCTTCCCGGACGACGTGGCCGGCACCATCGCCTACGTCGCGCCGAACGACGTCGACGACCGTGAGGACTCCGCCTACTCCCGGTTCTTCCGGAACGTCGGCACGCCCGAGTGCCGGGCCGCGCTGACCGCCGCACAGCGCGAACTGCTGGTCCGCCGCGACCGGCTGTTCGCCCGCTACACCGCCGACAACGCCGCCGCCGGCTCGACCTTCACCACCACCGGCAGCGCCGACCGGGCGTACGAGTCCGGCGTGCTCGACACGGTCTGGGCGTTCTGGCAGTACAGCCTGGCCGCCGACTGCGCCAAGGTCCCGGCCGCCACCGCCACCGACGACGAGCTGTACGCCTGGTTCGACGCCCAGTCCGGCATCACCGGCAACAGCGACCAGTCGCTCGCCAACTACACGGCGTACTACTACCAGGCCGGCACCGAGCTGGGCGCGCCCAGCTTCGACGTGTCGCACCTGAAGGGTCTGCTGCACTACGACTACAAGGAGCTGTACTCGCCGCGCACCTACGTGCCGAAGAACATCGCGATGCGGTTCGACCCGTCCGCGATGCGCGACATCGACCGCTGGGTGCGGAACTCCGCCGAGCGGATCATCTACGTCTACGGCCAGAACGACCCGTGGGGTGCCGAGCCGTTCCGGCTGGGCCGGGGCAGCGAGGACAGCTACGTCTACACCGTGCCCGGCGGCAACCACGGCGCCAACATCGAGAAGCTGCCGGCCGCCGAGTCGGCGGCGGCCACCGCCAAGGTGCTGGAGTGGGCCGGACTCGGCGGGGACGCCGCGGCCCGTTCGCTGAGCGGGCAGTACCACGTCCCGCCGATCGGCCCGCTCGACGAGGAGGGGCTGAAGCAGGACCGCGTCCGCCTGTAGAGCGCGCGCCTGACCGCGTCCGCCTGTGGGGCGCGGTAGCCGGGCACCACCCCCGGGGGTCACCCGCCGACCGCGCGTCGGCGGGTGGCCCCCGGTCCGTTCCCGGGGCCGCGCGCCTCTCCCCGAAGCAGTGAATCGGTGCTTCAATTCTTTCATGGCCTACCGACGCACGCCCGCCGTACAAGCCCGCCTGGACGCCCAGCGCGAGGCGGTGCTCCAGGCCGCGGTCGGGCTGCTCGCCGAGCGCGGCTACGGCGGCTGCACCATGGCCGCGGTCGCGGACCGCGCCGGGATCGCCACCGGCTCGATGTACCAGCACTTCGCGAGCAAGGCCGAGCTCTCGGTCGAGCTGTTCCGCCGGGTCGTCACCCGGGAGGTGGCCGCCGTGCACGAGGCCGTCGCCCGGCACGACACCCCCCGGACGCGTATCGCGGCCGTGGTCGAGACCTTCGCCGCCCGCGCCCTGCGTGCGCCACGGCTCGCCCACGCGCTCCTGGTCGAGCCGGCCGACACCGTGGTGGACGCGGAACGCCTGGTGTTCCGGCGGGCCTTCCGCGACGTGATCGCCGCCGAGATCACCGCCGCCCTCGCCGCCGGCGACGTGCCCGGCCAGGACCCGGAACTGACCGCCGCCGCGATCGTCGGCGCGGTCGGCGAGGCGCTCGCAGGTCCGCTCGCGGCGGCCCGTCCGCCGGACACCCGGACCGCCCCGCCCGAGGTGGTCCCCGCCCTGGTCTCCTTCACCCTGCGTGCCCTGGGAGGACGCGATGACAGCGACGCATGAGGTCACCAACCAGGTACCCCTGCCGTACGGACACGACACCGCGGCCGATCCGGCCCTGCTCGCCGCCCTGCACCGGGCCGGCGCGGGCTGGGCCGAGCCGGAGCTGCACGAACTCGGCCGGCTGGCCGGCTCCGAACAGGCCGCCGAGTGGGGCCGGCTGGCCAACGAGAACCCGCCGGTGCTCCGCACCCACGACCGTTTCGGCCACCGGATCGACGAGGTCGAGTTCCACCCGTCCTGGCACGAGCTGATGCGCACCGCCGTCGGCCACGGCCTGCACGCCGCGCCGTGGCGGGACGACCGGCCCGGCGCGCACGCCGCCCGCGCCGCCAAGTTCCTCGTCTGGGGCCAGGTCGAGGCCGGTCACACCTGCCCGGTCTCGATGACCTACGCCGCCGTGGCCGCCCTGCGCGCCGCCCCGGCGCTGGCCGCCGAGTTCGAGCCGCTGCTGACCTCCACCACGTACGACTTCGGGCTGCGGGCACCGCAGGGCAAGCGGGGCCTGATCGCCGGCATGTCGATGACCGAGAAGCAGGGTGGCTCGGACGTCCGCACCAACACCACGGCCGCCGCCCCGCGGCCGGACGGCAGCTACCGCCTCACCGGCCACAAGTGGTTCACCTCGGCGCCGATGTCCGACCTCTTCCTGACCCTCGCCCGGGCGCCCGGCGGGCTCAGCTGCTTCCTGCTGCCGCGGGTCCTGCCCGACGGCACCCGCAACCGGATCCACCTCCAGCGGCTCAAGGACAAGCTGGGCAACAAGTCCAACGCCTCCGCCGAGATCGAGTACGACGACGCGGTCGGGTGGCTGGTCGGCGAGGAGGGCCGGGGCGTCCCGACCATCATCGAGATGGTCAACATGACCCGCCTCGACTGCACCACCGGTGCCGCCTCCGGCATGCGGCTCGGCGCCACCCGGGCCGTCCACCACGCCCTGCACCGAAGGGCGTTCGGCAGGGCACTGGTCGACCAGCCGCTGATGCGCAACGTGCTCGCCGACCTCGTCGTCGAGTCCGAGGCGGCCACCACGGTGGCGATGCGCCTCGCCCAGGCCACCGACGCGGCGCTCGCCGGGGACACGGGCGAGGCACTGGTCCGCCGGCTCGGCCTGGCGGTGGCCAAGTACTGGGTCTGCAAGCGCGGTCCGGCGCACGCCGCCGAGGCGCTGGAGTGCCTCGGCGGCAACGGCTACGTCGAGGAGTCCGGGATGCCCCGGCTCTACCGCGAGGCGCCGCTGGTCTCGATCTGGGAGGGATCCGGCAACGTCGCCGCCCTGGACGCGCTGCGCGCCATGGCCCGGCGCCCGGAGACCGTCGAGGCCCTCCTCGGAGAGCTGGACGCCGCCGCCGGCGCGGACCGCAGGCTGGACGCCGCCGTCGCCGGGCTGCGCAAGGAGCTGGCCGGCCCGGAGGACCCGGAGTTCGGCGCCCGCCGGCTGGTCGAGTCGATGGCACTGGCCTTCCAGGGTTCGCTCCTGGTCCGGTACGGGGACCGGGCGGTGGCCGACGCGTTCTGCGCCTCCCGTCTCGGCGGCGACCACGGAGCGGCCTTCGGCACGCTGCCGGCCGGCGTCGACGTGGGCGCGATCATCGACCGCGCCCGCCCGGTGCCGGCATGACGGGTCCGGCCGAGCAGGCCGTGCAGGCCGCCCGGGAGGCCCGGGACGCCGAGACGGCCGGGGTCCGCGCCTTCTGGCAGGGCCTCGGCCTGCCCGGACTGATCGACGTGCACACGCACTTCATGCCGCAGAACGTCCTCGACAAGGTGTGGGCGTACTTCGACGCGGCCGGTCCGCTGGTCGACCGGCCGTGGCCGATCACCTACCGCGAGGCCGAGGACCGGCGGGTCGGGTGGCTGCGGGAGTTCGGTGTCCGGGCGTTCACCGCGATGCTCTACCCGCACAAGCCCGGCATGGCCGGGTGGCTCAACGGCTGGGCCGCCGAATTCGCCGCCCGCACCCCGGACTGCCTGCACACCGCCACGTTCTTCCCCGAGCCCGGGGCGCCCGGGTACGTGGCCCGGGCGATCGAGGGCGGCGCCCGGGTCTTCAAGGCGCACCTCCAGGTCGGCGGCTACCACCCGGCGGACGAGCGGCTCGACGAGGTCTGGGGCCTTCTCGCCGAGACCGGTACGCCGGTGGTGACGCACTGCGGATCGGGGCCGGTCCCCGGCAAGCACACCGGCGCCGGGCCGATCGGCGAGGTGCTCGCCAGGCACCCCCGGCTCGTCCTGGTGGTCGCCCACCTCGGCCTGCCCGAGTACACCGACTTCCTCGACCTCGCCGAGCGGTACCCGGAGGTCCGGCTCGACACCACCATCGCGTTCACCGACTTCGTCGAGCGGGACACCCCCTTCCCGCCCGCCGAACTGCCGCGCCTGGCCGGGCTCCGGGACCGCGTCCTGCTCGGCAGCGACTTCCCCAACATCCCCTACCGGTACGTGCACCAGCTGGACGCGCTGGAGCGGACCGGACTGGGGGAGGACTGGCTGCGCGCGGTCTGTCACGACAACGCGGCCCGCCTCTTCGGCATCTGACGACGCCTCAGTGCGTGGCGCGGGCTGCGGCACGGCCCTCCCCGGGCGGCCGGGCCCGACCGGCGGGGAGGCCATGACCTCGGAGGTAATCGACGCCTTCCGGGCGGCCCGCCAGAGTGGGCGGTACCGGGTCGCGGGACCGCGGCCCGGGATCCGTTCCGACCACCGGAGGCCGATCCGCCATGTCCGCGAACACCCTTGCCGCCGCCCGTCCGACCGCCCCCGCCTCCCCGAAGGCCCTGCGCGGCTACCTCGCGCTGGACGCCGTCGTGACCGGCGGCAACGGCCTCGCCTACCTGGCCTTCTCCGGCCCGCTCGGTGACCTGCTCGGCGTCGGCCGCTCGACGCTGGTCGAAATCGGTGTGCTGCTCACGGTGGTCGGCCTCGCCGTCGGCCTGCTGGCAGCCCGTCCGCAGCCGCCGCGGCTCGCCGTGCAGGCGGTGATCGAGGTCAACCTGGCCTGGACGGTGCTCAGCGTCCTGGCGATGGAGCTCTGGCTGGAGCCGACCACCGCCGGCCTCGTCTGGATCCCGCTTCAGGCCGGCACGGTGCTCCTCTTCGCCGTCCTCCAGTTCACCGCGCTGCGCCGCCGGGCCGTCGCCCGCTGAGGGGTCACCGCTCCGGTCCCACGGCGGCCTGGAGGAACGCGACCGTCTCCGCGTCGGCCGGGAGGAAGGCCTCCAGGGCGAGTTCGGAGACGGTCACGTCCATCGGGGTGTTGAACGTCGTGATCGTCGACAGGAACGACAGCACCCGCCCCCCGAAGGCGATCCGCAGCGGCAGCGCGAACGGGAACAGGGCGGTGGCGTCGTCGTCCGCGCCGTCGTCCGCCGCGCCGCCCACCGGGTCCGGATAGGCGCCGACCTCGTCGAGCAGCGCCCGCAGCGGCTCGGAGCGGACCAGCCCGACCTGCTGTTCCATGCGCTCCAGCAGGTGCCGCCGCCACTGCCGCAGGTTGACGATGAGCGGGGCCAGGCCCTCGGGGTGCAGGGTGATCCGCATCGCGTTGAGCGGCGGTTCCAGCAGGTGCGGGGCGACCCCGGCGAGCAGCATCCCGAGCGAGCGGTTGGCCGCCAGGACGCGGAAGGTGCCGTCGACCACCAGCGCCGGGTACGGGTCGTGCGAGGCCAGCAGCCGCTCCATGCCGGAGCGCAGCGCGTCCATCGCGGGGTCGTCCAGCTGCTTCTCGGGGTAGTGCGGCGCGTACCCGGCGGCCAGCAGCAGGGTGTTGCGCTCGCGGACCGGGATGTCGAGGTGCTCGGCGAGCCGGAGCACCATCTCCTGGCTGGGCCGGGCGCGTCCGTTCTCGACGAAGCTGATGTGCCGGGCCGAGGAGTCGGCCAGCAGGGCCAGTTGCAGCTGGCTGAGCCGGCGCCGCTCCCGCCAGCCGCGCAGCAGGACGCCCACGCCCGAACCGGTCTCCGGCCCCATCCCCGCGATGATCGTCATGGGCGGGACAGTAGTACGGAGGCCCTACCGGCGGGGGTGGCGGGGTCAGGCGCCGGTGGTCGATCCCGGTCGGACGATCATCAGGACCACGACCACCGCCCAGAGCAGGTTGAACACGCCGGCGGTCATCGGAAGCAGCTTCAGTCCCCGGACGGCCCTGCCGTGCTCGGCCGCCTCGGCGTCGAGGTCGAGCGCGTCCACCGCGGCCTGCTGCGCGGGCAGGACGAACAGCAGCAGGGACAGCGCCGCGACCGCGGTGAGCACCATCGAGACGATCAGCCAGGACTGGTCCAGCACGTCCATCACCTGGGCGACCCCGATGCCGAGCACCGGGACGGCTATCCCGAGCAGCGCGTAGACCTGGGTGATCCGGTGCAGCATCCGGAGCATGCCGGCGTCGGCCGCCTTGTCCGGGCCGCCGGCGAGTGCGGCCGACGCCCGGCGGGGGAACATGCTGACGGCCACGGCCACCGGACCGATGAACAGCACCGAGGCGAGGACGTGCAGGCTCAGCAGGAACTTGGCCATGGCGGGGCACCCCAGGGACTCAACGGGGGCTGCGCGGGCGATCGCGGCGCGGGCAGCCGGGGCGTCCGGTTCCTCCGCCCTGGTCAGGACGCTAACACCGCTTATCCGGAGCCCCTCCGGGCGGGTGGATCCGCGGCCGGTCAGCCGGCCGGCGGCGCCAGCACCACCACGCGGGGCGGCACGGCGCTCACCGCCGCGACGGCCGCGCCGTGCGCGTCGTCCACCCAGTCGAGCAGGTACAGCTCCTCGAAGCGGCTGAGCAGCGGCCCGCCGGCGGGCAGGTCCAGGGCGAGGCCGGAGAGGTCGACGCCGGCGAGTTCGTCCAGGCTGGTGCGGCCGATCTTGATCAGCGACTCCTTCCGGACCCAGAACCGCAGGAAGGCCGACGCCGGGTCGGCGTGCGCCTCGACCTCTCGCAGCTCGGCGGCGGTGAGCACCCGCCCGGCCACGTCGAGCAGGCTGCCGCTGCGGGCGTTCAGCTCGACGTCGACCCCGATCGGCCGGTGTCCGGCGGCGGCGGCGACCACGCCCTTGGTGTGCGAGAGGCTGACCGAGACGTCCGGGTGGTCGGGCAGGTACGGCTTGCCGTGGTCGCCCTTGCCGCAGTCGGGGCAGTTCTGCGCCAGGGTCAGCCCGGTGGCCGGGACGCCGAGCAGCCGGGCGGCGCAGAGCCGGACCAGGACGTGCGCGGCGGTGAAGTCGACGCGCGCGGCCTCGTGGCGGAACCGGGCGGCGCGCTCCTTCTCGACGGCGGTGAGCAGGTGCTCGCCGGCCTCGGGGTGGCGCAGCACGTCGGCGCTGGCCGCGACGGTGGCGAGGGCGGCGTCCGTTCCGGTACCCGCGTCCGTGCCCGTGTCCGCGTCCGGGCGGGTGTCCGGGTTCTCGTGCGTCTGCTGGGGCTCGGAAGTCATGGTCACAACCTAGCGGGGAGGGGCGGTCCACGGGGCCGGTCGGGCGTTCGACGGATTGTCGGATCGCTGCTGATGGTCTGTAGGGTGTGGATCGTCCGATTTGATATTTGATGTCCCGGATCTGAGGGAATCAGGTGGGATGATCCTGTATCAAACGGAACGAGGCAGGTTGTGCAACCTGCCCTTTTCTCTGCGCGGAGGAATGTGTCGATGGATCAGGGCACCGGTACGCCGGATCACAGAAGAACCGCCGTGGAGCGCGCGCCGGCCGCCGGCCGGCGACGGACCGTCCGGGTCGCGGTGGCGACCGCCGTCGCGGCACTGCCGCTGGCGGCGGTGCTGACGGTCGGCTCCGCCGCGCCGCTGGCTCCGCCGCTGGGCGCCTGCAGCGGGCCGGACTGCCCGGCCACCTGGCCGCCGCCGAACAACGGCGACTTCCCCGGCCGGGACGCCACGATCAACGTCTTCACCGGCGGCGACTACACCGTGAACGGGCGGGCCGCCGAGGCCGAGGGCAAGATCGTCGCGCTCGGCGACTTCACCGTCGACAAGAGCGAGGGCGGTGGCGCCTACAACGCGGGCGTGGTCGGCGTCGGCTCCCGCGTCGTGCCGCCGAACGGCAGCGACTTCCTCACCGTCGGCGGCAACGTGACCATGCTGCCCGGCAACTCGCTGCTGATCGGCGGCAGCGACTCGCAGGGCCAGGCCTTCGGCAACCTGCGCTACGCGGGCACGCTCACCGGCACGGTCGCCATCGACCCGACCGGTCAGGCGATCCAGGACGCGAACGCCGCCGCGCCGTACCAGTCGGTGCTCACCCAGATCGAGGACGTCTCCGCCTGTGTCGGGCGGGCGACGGCCACCGGCACCGTGGCGGTCACCATGACCGAGGCGACCTTCACCGGTGACGGCACCAGCATGAAGCAGGTCTTCAACGTCACCGGGAGCCTGGGTGCGGCGGCCCGGCAGATCGGCCTGGTGTTCAACAACATCCCGGCCGGTGCCACCGTCGTGGTCAACATGCTGTCCGACGACGCGAACATCAACACCTACACCGGGACGGGCCTGCCGGGCGACCCGACCACCGAGATGCGCTCCAAGCTGTTGTGGAACTTCCCCACGGCCACCTCGGCGCAGATCCTCGGCAGTGCGCAGTTCCAGGGCTCGGTGATGGCCGGCAACCCGGCCGGCACCACCACCATCGCCATGCCGGGCATGAACGGCCGGGTCTACCTGGCGGGCAACCTGATCCAGACCGGCAACGGCGGCTACGAGATCCACAGCTACCCGTTCGACGGGGACCTGCCGGACTGTGAGGTGACGCCGAGCCCGTCGCCCACCTCGCCGACCTCCTCCCCGACGTCGCCGACCGCGAGCCCGACCTCGCCGACCGCGAGCCCGACCTCGCCGACGGCCTCGCCGACATCCCCCACCGCGAGCCCGACGTCCCCGACGGCCTCGCCCACGTCCCCCACCGCGAGCCCGACCTCGCCGACGGCCTCGCCGACCTCGCCCACCTCCTCGCCGAGCTCGTCCAGCGCGGCGCCGACCAGCCACGGGCCGACGAGCCACGGGCCGGGCGGCCACGGATCGGGCAGCCACGGTCCGACCGGCCACCACCCGGCCCCCGGCAAGCCGGGCGGCGGTGGCGGTGAACTGCCGTCGACCGGCGCGGGCAACGGCCCGGTCGTCCTCGGCCTGGCCGGCGTGGGCCTGCTGGGCCTCGGCGGCCTCGCCGTGCTCGCCGCCCGCCGTCGCGGACGCCACAGCTAGCCGCCTGACGCTCAACCGCAAGATGACGGCCCCCGAGATCAAAGCCACCGTGCAGGAAATCACCGCGCT
>NZ_JBEXNT010000212.1:0-10727 GCF_040611255.1 Kitasatospora sp. NPDC002965
ACCGGCGAAGAAATCCAGCAGGCCCGCAACGACTGGGAAACCGGCACCCGCTTCGGCGAAGTCCACGGCTACGACGGCCCCCGCCTCCACGCCCCGGCCCTCCCCGGCATCCCTCTGAAGGCCCGCGGACGGGTGCGCTGACCTGCGGAGGCTTCGAAGAAAGCATCTGCGTCCGTCGCAGCCGACTGGACTGTGGCGACATTTGAAGATCAATGACAGAACGAGTTAAAGCTTCCCGTGCTTGCCTCCGCAGGAGGCAAGCGCGGGGCACGTTGATTCTCGGGTCTACGCGCGTTTCGTAAGGTCTGCTCGCATCGAAGCTGACCTTTTGCTGACGTTTCCGACTGATCATCAGTGACGGATCGCCTGGTTCTCCACCGATTGACCGAGTCGGCCTCACCGTGTGCCGCGTTGCGAGACATCGTCGAGGTCCCTTCGCCTTCCAAGAGCGCGTGGTAGCCCTGATTGAGGGCGAGCCGTGTCATTGTGTCGATCAGCTCCCGCAGCGTCCGGCCCGGCTCGGGCGGGAGTGTCGATGTGGTCATGAGGTTCCCTGGAAGTGGAGTCGGTTCTATGGGCGTCACGCTGGGCGTGGTGGTGCTGACGATGGGCAATCGGCCGGCGGAGCTGCGTGCGCTGCTGGACTCCGTCGAGGCACAGGAGGGCAGCGACAGCGGGGTGCGGACCGTCGTCCTCGGCCAGGGCGTCGAGCTGCCCGAGCTGCCCGGCTGGGTGGACGCGGTCGAACTGCAGGAGAACCTCGGCATCCCGGGCGGGCGGAACGCCGGCGTCGAGCGGCTGCGTGAACTCGGCGGCACCGACGTGCTGGTGGTGCTGGACGACGACGGCCTGCTCCCGAGGCGTGACACCTTCCGCCTGATCCGCGAGACCTTCGAGACGAACCCGCGCCTCGGCATCGTCTCCTTCCGCATTGCCGACGAGGCCGGGTTCACCCAGCGCCGCCACGTCCCCCGCCTCGGCAAGTCCGACCCGATGCAGTCCGGCCCGGTCACCACCTTCCTCGGCGGCGGCCACGCCGTCCGCATGAGCGTCATCGACCAAGTCGGGCTCTTCCCCGCGGAGTTCTTCTACGCCCACGAGGAAACCGACTTCGCCTGGCGCGCCCTCGACGCCGGCTGGGGCATCGACTACCGGGCCGACATGGTCCTCCAGCACCCCCGCACCGACCCCGCCCGCCACGCCGCCTACTACCGCATGACCGCCCGCAACCGTGTCTGGCTCGCGAAACGCCACCTCCCCGCCCCGCTCGTGCCGGTCTACCTCACCTCCTGGATCGCCTACACCCTGCTGCGCCGCCCCCCGATGGACGGGCTGAAGGCGTGGTGGGGCGGCTTCTTCGAGGGCGTTCGGGTGCCGTGCCCGCCACGGCGGCCGATGCGGTGGAGCACAGTTCGCCGCATGGCGCAGCTGGGCCGGCCGCCGGTCTTCTGACCACCGGCCCGGCGCGCGGGTCAGGACAGGACGGTGTGCAAGGTCTCGGCGGACCCGTTGGGCGGGGGCTAGCCGAGGACGTTGACGATGCCGCCCAGCAGGTGTTCGAGGGCCGAGCGCAGGGGTAGGACGAGCGGTCCCGCGATCACGGCCACGGTCAGGGCGACGGCCAGCCGCGGGGTCTCCCGCCAGTGCGGGAGGACGCCGAGGACGAGCACCAGCGAGGCGATCACCAGTGGCGGCCCCAACGCCACCGCCCAGGCCGGCAGCGGGCCGAGCGTCACCGGGGAACTCCAGGCGCGGGACAGACCCAGCCAGCCGACCGAGAGGATCAGGCTGAGGTCGATCAGCCGGGGGACCGCCCGGGGCACCCGGATCCGGCCGTCGAGTCCGCGCCGGAACGAGAACACCATCATCAGCACCATGACGGACAGGACGGCCAACTCGACGCGCATGACGCCCCGGAAGTCGGGCGGGGGGAAGTGTCCGGTGCTGAAGACCCAGGTGACGGCTGCGGCGGGCACACCGAGCAGCACCGACCAGAGCAGGCACATCCGCAGGACCAGGGCCGGAGCGGGCCGCCAGATGCTGCCCGCCGACGGTGCGGGCCGCTGCTGCGTCCGGGCGAGCAGCGCGGCGATCATCGCGTCCTCGGGCCGGTTCTCCGGGCCGTGTCCCGGTGCCTCGCCGCGCCTGCGGAAGCTGTGTTCCAGAATCTCGCGGCGCCGACGCACGATGTGCGGCCGCTGCTCGTGTCCGCGGCTGACGGCGCTGAGGTAGCCGAACAGGAGGAGGACGGCGCCGACCGCCGCCACCGCGGGCAGCCGGGCGGTGGGTCCCTCGCCCAGGGGCGGCGCCATCCAGGCGGCGGTGAACGCCACGACGAAGACCGCGATCAGCGCCATGCCCCGGACGGCGTCGAACGGGGCCGTGAGGTCCGAACGGCGGACTCCGGCGGACGCGCCCACCACCAGCCAGAGCGCGGAGAGCAACAGAAACTGGGTCGCGACGGCCATCGGCAGCAGGTCCGCCAGTTGCCCGGAGAGGAGGTTCCCGACGGCGGCGCCGAACGAGCGGGCCTGCCCTCCCGATCCGAACGCGTAGGCCAGCAGGAGCAGCAGCAACTGGGCCACGCCGAGCAGGCGGCCGGTGTCGTCCCAGAAGTCCCGGGAGGTGAGGGCGCGCGCGATGGGCCCGGCCTGGACACCCACGAGGACGAGCACCAGCAGGACCGGAATGACGATCACCCCGAAGGAGGTGTACGGGTCCCCGGTGGTCAGATGGATGGGGATGCCGAGCGCGTCGGCGACGTGCTGCCCGCCCCGGATCACCCTCCACATCCACTCGGGCGGGGAATCGTCCGACACCGCAGCGGCGCCGATGACCGTGACCGATCTCATCCGTCCCCCTACGCTCGCGCCCGGAGGGTCCCGCCCTACGGGCCCGCTCCGGCGTTCCGCCTTCGCCCGGACGGGTCGTGACGTCCGGTCGCCGGTCCAAGAATGGCGCTGTGAAAGGTAGTTGGGAACGGCGATCGGGATCCGTTCACCGAGCGGGGACCGTCCTGTGACAGAGCCACCGGCACCGGGGCGCGCACCGGTGCCGGTGGTGCCGGTGATGCGGGTTAGGGGCTGCGGCGCTCTCGAACCCGGGCGCCAGGGTCTCGTCCTCCGTCGGCTACGGGAGGAGGCCGCAGGAGGCCCCCGCTCGATCGAGCGGGGGCCTCCTGCACGCCGGCCGTCAGACCTCGCCGAACTCGCCTGCCCGGACGGCGGTGAGGAAGGCCGCGAACTCGGCGGCCGGGAAGACGAGGGCCGGGCCCTGCGGGTCCTTGGAGTCGCGGACGGGGACGACGCCGTCGGCGTTCCGTGCGACCTCGACGCAGTTGCCGCCGTTGCTGCTGTACGAGGACTTGAACCACTGAGGTTCGGTGGTCACGGTAGTTCCTTCCTTAGCTGGCGAATCACAGCCACGGACTCGGCCTGGGAGAGTGCGAGGGTCTGTAGCTGATAGTAGGCCGTCAACATTGGTGTCACCGCGTCGTTCTCCCGCTCCAGATGCCCTTGCTGGGCGGACTCTGCATAGGACATGAGGGAGCGGTTGGGGAGCGTCAGCACGTTCACCGGGAGGTCGAACGACCGGTTCTCGCCTATGGCATACGGTGCCACCTGAAGGACGGTGTGCGGCAACTCGGCAAAGGCGATCAGGTGGTCCAGTTGCGCCGCCATCACCGAAGGGCCTCCGACCGGCCTGCGGATGCAGCTCTCATCCATGACGACGTGCACCAGGGGAGAGGGCTCTCGGCGCAACTGTGCCTGGCGGCTGGCGAGAACCTTCACGCGCTCGTTGGCCTGCTCCGGGGAGATGCTGCCCCGGCGCACTGCCCCCGTAGCGATGGCTGTCGCGTACTCCTTGGTCTGTAGCAGGCCAGGAACGATGCCGAGATCGAAGAGCCTAAGTTCGACGGCGCGGCGCTCCTGGCTGACGTACTCCGCGAATCCCTCCAGCAAGGCCGTGTACTTCACGTCGCCGGCCCGTCGCTTGAACACGCCATCCGTGCCGAATGCCGTGTCGAGTCGCAATGCCAGACGAAGAGTTGGCGGCCGTCGACCAGTTTCGACGGCCGAGACGTGCTTGGACGAGTAGCCCGTGGCCTCTGAGAGATCATCCTGAGTCCAGCCCCGGGCCTCGCGTGTGGTGCGCAGAAACGCGCCGAAGGCGGCTGCGGGAGACGAATCGGGGTCCAGCTCAAGCTTGTTCACGGCTGGTGTCCTTACTCTGCGACCACGTCTGACACGTTGAAGGCTGATTCGACTGTACGTCAATCTTGGCCACCCCAGGTAGTGAACCGACTACAGAAGGGAGTGGCCGCTATGCCGCGAATGAAGTCGAACCCCGCGTACCGTCCCCAAATCGGCGAGATCGTCCGCGACTTGGCCAAGCGAGGACCGGGAGGCGGGCCGGTGGAGGGCGTCTGCATGGACTGCCTGGCCGGGCTGTACTACCTCCGCTCCGAGCAGGGTGGCTGCGAGTGGACCACCAGACCGGAGAGCGTCCGGCGGCTGGACGCCCCCCGCTTCGTCAACGTGCAGCACCCGAGCCCGCCGCGTTCGGTGGCCCCGATCGGAGAGGTCACGTGAAACCCCGACTCGGGGTGATGGCGCCGCTGGTGTACGCCGTCGTCGTGGCGCTCAGCGCACTCGCCGCCCTGGCGGTCGGCTGGCCGATCAGACACGGACCCCTGGGCCCGTGGCTCCTGGTCGTCGGCCTCGTCTTCGCGACCGGAGTGATCGGTGCACTGCCGGCCCCGGACGTCTGGGTTCCCCGCCACGAGGACACGGCACCGCCGGAAGACACCGGTCGAGATCGCCGCCGCTTCCGCCACGTCCAGAGCCGCAGGCAGTCAGCCTGAGCTCGGATCCCTCCCTGCAACCTACTCCGCTGGAGAACCCGTGATGACCTCCCTGCCCAGGATCCTGACCGACCCGCCGGGCCGGCGCCTCGGCCACCAGGCCCTCATCCTCAACCGGGACGGTGCCGTGCTCCTGATCGGCACCACCTACAAGAACGGCCTGATGCTCCCCGGCGGCAGCGCCGAGCGCAACGAACTCCCGCACCTCGCCGCCCGACGCCACACCGAGACCGAGACCGGCCTCGCCCTCCCGCTCGCCCGCGTCCTCGCCGTGGACTACGTGAGCATGCAACTCCTGCCCGAGGGCGTGAACTTCGTCTACTGGGGCGGCAGACTCGTGCCGACCCAGGAGGAGATCGTGAGACGCCACCGGCCGCCGGCGGAGATCGTCGAACTCCGCTGGGCCCACCGCGCCGAACTCGGCGACCTGATGGAAGCCGACCAGCACCGCCGGCTGGAACAGGCCCTCGGCGCCCTCGGCCGGGGCGCCCACCTGCCCATGCTCCTCCGGGGTGTCCCGGCCGCGTAGGAGTGGTGAACGCACTTGCCCGCCTGGCGCACGAAGCCAGGCGGGCAGGGCCGTTGACGGCTACGCGTCGGCGGCGGTGTGAGGCCGGACGCGGCCGGGCGTGCCGCGTCCGGCGATACCGGGGCAGCGGGAATCCGCCCCGGGGACGTCATCGAGGGGCGGCTCTACCTCGACGTCCCGTACGGCGAGAAGGACGAGGCCAAGGCACTCCTCAGAGCCCGCTGGGACAAGCCGAACGGGCTCTGGTACGTCGAAGCGGCACGGGTGACCACGGAGCAGGCCGCCCGCTGGCTGCCGTGAGACGAGGATGCGCCCTTCCGGTCCGCGGGCCGCACCGGTGGCTGACCCCGGGTCGGCGCAGCGGCACGGCCTGACGCCGCAGGGCCGAGCGGTGCGGGGTCAGGCGCGGCCGTCGTCGGGGCCGTCGTCCGGGTCGTTGCGTCGGCGGGCGGCGGCGCGGCGCAGCACCAGCTGGGGCAGGACGAGCCAGGTGGTGGTGAACCACAGCAGGACGGCGGCGCTGAGGGCCCAGGCGACGGTGGTGTCGCCCAGCGCGGTGCGCAGCAGCAGGAGCAGGGCCGCGGCCATGGTCAGGGCCAGGGTGACCAGGCCGACGGCGATGAGGCGGCCGGCGATGTGGATCAGTTCGGGCTTCAGGCCGCGGCCGGCGAGGAAGCGGTGGAAGGCCACGGGGGCGACGAGTGCGCCGGTGGAGACGGCGCCGAGGAGGACGGTGGCCACGTAGAGGTTGCGGTCGAAGTCGGGCAGGGCGGCGAAGCGGGGGGTGAAGGCGACGCCGATGAGGAAGCCGAAGAGGATCTGGGCGCCGGTCTGTGTGACGCGCACCTCCTGGAGCATGTCGGTCCAGAGGCGGTCCGCCCGCTCTGCGGCCGTCTCGTCGCGGCCGGAGCGCGGGGCTGCGGTGTCGCGGTCCGTGGTCACGGGGGGCCTCTCCGGCGCTGCCGGATGTTCCGGCTCGGCCTTGTTCATGCGGGGTGCCCCGCGTCGATGTCCTGCACGTCGCGGAAGGAGAGCGCCCGCGGGTCGCCGCCGGCTCCGGCACCGGCGGTGATGGGGTCGAGGAGGAACCCGACGTGGTCGCCCCAGTCGGCCCGGTCGCGGATGTGCCCCGCGAACCAGGCGGCGGCGTCCGTGAGGACGGGGACGCCGCCCGGGCCGGGGGTCCAGGCGACGGAGGCGAACTTGTCGACCTCGTCGCCGGTACGGCCGCCGAAGAGCTCGGCGAGGTCGTGACGCCGCCGCGGCAGCGCGTGGACCGCCAGGACGGTGGCGCGCGACGCGACGGCGTAGGTGTGGTTCGCCTTGGAGATCCACACGGTGAACCGGGGCGGCTCGATCGAGCACTGTCCGGCGAAGCCGACCAGGCAGCCCGCCCGGTCCTCGCCGGCCGCCGCGGTGACGACGTGGACCGGGTAGTCGAGCAGCGCGGTGAACGCGTCGAACCCGCTCATGGTGCCGTCTCCTCTCGCGGTGGTGATGCCCGCATCGCGCGCCCGGGATTCCTCCCGGCGGGCCCGGACCCGGCCGTGCCCGGCTCGGCGCCCCGGTTCGGCGCCCCGGTTCGGAGCTCCGGCTCAGCGCGGCGCCTGCCGGCCCCCGCGCCGGAACCGGACCGCGGCGACGATCAGGGCCACGGCCAGCACCGCGATGCCGGCGAACAGCAGGTAGAGCAGCCCGTCGGCGACCACGCCGACGAGTCCGAGCACGATCGCGACGATGATCAGGAAGAGTACGAGCGCCACGGCCGGCCTCCTTCGGTTCCGTGCGGTGTCCGGCCCGCCGCGCGGTCAGCGCGTCAGGGGCGTCCCTGGGGCCGGTGCGGGCGGCACCGGGTCGGGGCCCGGTCCGGGGCCCGGTCCGGGGATCGGAGGTGACGGCACCGGGGGCACCGGGTCCGGCGGCGCCGGGAACGGCCGGGGGCCGCCCGGGGTCGGATCACCCGGTCCGGGCAGCGGAGGCCCCGGCGCCGGGGGGTGGGTGTCCGGGTCGGGCGGGACGGGGACGGTCATGGTCTCTGGTTCCCTTCAGGACGTCCACCGGCGGTTGCCGGTGGCCTCCACGTCTACCCGGGGTGCGCCGGTCGACACGGCCCCACGCCGTCGGGTTCGGTCCCGGCCCGGCGAACGGGCGCCCCGCCGGACCCCGCCGGACCCGGTCGGACCTCGCCGGACCCCGCCGGACCCGGTCGGGGCGCCGGTCCGGTCGGGTGGGGGGATCCGGTTGGGCAGGCCGATCCGGGGCAGGCGCGCGGCATGCTGCTGCTCAGACCACCCGGTGTGTATCCGGCCCAGGGCGACACCGCCCTGTTGACGGAGAGCCTCGCCCGCGAGGGACCGCTGCGCGGAGCACGCTGCCTCGATCTGGGGACCGGCACCGGTGCCCTCGCGCTCGCGGCGGCCGACCGGGGCGCCCGGGTGACGGCGGTGGACGTGTCCTGGCTGGCCCTGGCGACCGCGGGCGTGAACGCCTGGCTCCACCGGCACTGGATCCGGCTGCGCCACGGGGACCTCGCCGGACCCGTCCGGGGGCGGCGGTTCGACCTGGTGCTCAGCAATCCGCCGTACGTGCCCGCCGAGCGGGCCGGGAGCCCCCGGCGGGGCATCGCGCGGGCGTGGGACGCCGGTCCGGACGGGCGCCTGCTGCTCGACCGGATCTGCCGGGAGGCCCCCGGCCTGCTGACGCGCGGCGGGGTGCTGCTCCTGGTGCAGTCCTCGCTCGCCGACGTCCCGGAGACCCTGCGGGCCCTCGGGCGGTCCGGGCTGTCGGCCGAGGTGGTGGCCCGGCGGCGCCAGGTCTTCGGGCCGGTGATGACCGGGCGGGCGGCGTGGTTCGAGAGCCGCGGCCTGATCGACCCGGGCGACCGGGAGGAGGAGCTGGTGGTGATCCGCGGTGCGTGGCCGGCCTGAGCGGCCCGGACCGCCGGAGCCGGCGGGGACCGGCGGGACGGCCCCTCCGGCCCCGCCGGCCCCTCCGGCCCGGTCGGACCGGGTGCGGCAGGTGCGGCAGGTGCGGCCCGTCGAGCGCGGACCGGTGCTGATCGAGGGCCCGGTGGAGATCGTGCTGCCGGACGGCGCCACCGTCCGCTCCGACCGCCCGTTGGTGGCCCTCTGTACGTGCGGGCGCAGCCGCCGCTACCCGTTCTGCGACACCAGCCACCGCCGCCACCGTCCCGGCGGCTCACCCGCTCCCGTCGAGGGGACCCCGGCTCACCCCCCGGAGCGGTGACCCCCGAGGGGTGAGCAGCGGGCCGCCCCGCTCACCCCTCGGGCAGCGGCCCGCCGCGGAGGGAGCTGCGCCCCTCGGCCCACGCCTCCGTCAGGTGGGCGGAGAGCCGGTCCTCGGCGAGCGAACCCGCGGCGATCCCGAAGGCGACGTCGCCGGCCAGCCCGGGCTCCGCCGCGAGCAGCGGGGCGATCACGCCGTGCCGGACCAGCTGCTCGTGCACGGCGTCGGCCTCCACGTGCTCCTCGTAGAACCGGGTGCCGGCCGGTCCCGCGCCGAGCCGCCCGAAGGCCTGCGCGAGGCGGGCGGACCCGGGTGAGGAGGTGATCTCCACGGCTGCGAACTGTCCGACCAGCGCACCCCTGAGCGCCCGGTGGAGGCCGAACAGCGACATCAGGTTGACCACCGCCAGCGCCGGGGCGGCCGCCGCGTCGACGTAGCGGCCGTAGGCGGGGTCCAGGCCGAAGTCCGCCATCATCTCGGCGAAGAGCCGGGAGTGCGCCCGGTCCGGGTGTCCGGCGCCGTACTCGTCGTACTCGACGGCCAGGAAGGCCACCTGCGCCGCCCCGCCCAGCCGGGGCGCCGCCCACAGCTGCGGGTCGGCCTCCTTGAGGTGGTAGAGGGAGCGGTGCACCAGGTACTCGCGGGCCTGCCGGCGCTCGCCGCGGGCGAGCAGGAAGTGGGAGGGGCCGGTGCCGGTGCGCGGTTCGGTGAGCAGCAGGTCGAGCAGGTCGTCCAGCGGGGGCGGCTCGCCGGTCTCCTCCCGTACGGCGGTGAGGAAGTGGCGCTCCAGCTCGCGGCGCAGCCGCAGCAGTTCGGGGTCCCACTCCCAGTCGGGGTCGACGCCCTCGAAGCCGCGGTAGTGCAGCTCGTAGCAGGCGTAGAGGGCCAGGTGCAGGTCCTCGCCCCAGGGGTCGTCCGTGCGGTCCGGGGGCGGCCGGAGCCGGTCCGTCCCGCCGGGCGGGCCCGAGGAGAGGGCGCTCAGGACGGCTTCGGAGAGCGGGCCGCGCGCGGCGGGCGGGCGGGGCGGTCGGGGTGTCTCGATCACGATGACCTCCTTCGGACGCGGGCGGTGGCCGGACCGCGTCGGGCCGGGTGGTGGTCGATCGCGCAGTCCACCGAGGAGTGCGGGGGCGAGCACCTCAGCAGCCGGCGCCGGCGCGGGGTGCGTACTCGGTCGGACATGGCGGTCACTCCTCCGGGCCCGACGGCTCCTCGACGGGCCCCGGGCGAGCGTCTGCCCACGGCGGGCCCGTCCAGTCGGAGGGAGTCGGACCGAGACGGTGCCGGTCGGACGGTTTCAGGTCCGCGGACGGGAGCAGACGCCCAGGGACGCCGGCGTGACCAGGGCCGGCCCGACCACGGAGGAGCGACACCATGAGCGCCGGCAAGAAGATGAAGAACGTCGCCGAGAAGGCGAAGGGCAAGGCGAAGGAAGCGGTCGGCAACGCGACCGACGACCCGGGCCTGAAGGCCGAGGGCCGGGCCACCCAGGCGAAGAGTGACGTCAAGCAGTCCGCCGAGAAGCTCAAGGACGCCACCAAGCACTGATCGCCCCTGCGGGCCGTCGGGGTGCCCGTCCCGGGTCACCGGGTGCGGGCCCCCGGCCGCAGGAAGGACAGGAGTACGCGCCCGTCCTACGCTGGAATCTCCACGCGGTGCCTCGCACCGCGCCCCGGCCGCCCGCGCGCGGACCGGGGCCTCGGCAGATCGGACCAGCGGGACGCGGATGTCGGAACCGGAGAGCGAGAGCGCCCGGCTGCGGGCCACCATCGACCGGCTGCGCGGTGAGGTGGAGGGCCAGCGCCGTGCCATGCGTACGCGCGCCGTCATCGAGCAGGCCAAGGGCATCCTGATCGAGCGGATCTCGTGCTCCCCGGACGCGGCGTTCGGCCACCTGGTCCGGCTCTCCCAGGACAGCAACCGCAAGCTCGCCGACCTCGCCGCCGACCTCGTCGGCAGCGTCGCGCCGCCGGACCACGGCGAGCACGTCCCGGACCACGGCGAGCACGTCCCGGGCCACGACGAGCACACCGTGGACGCCGCGCCGCCGCCGACGGCCGCGCCGCCCCCGGCCGGGCCGTCGGCCCC
>NZ_JBEXNT010000213.1:0-10408 GCF_040611255.1 Kitasatospora sp. NPDC002965
ACCGCCTCCAGACCCTCCGCGTCCCACGCCACCGCCCGCACCGGGAGCGCCGCCCGGCCCACCAGCGTCGCGCCGACGTCCGCCAGGGAGGCCCCTGCGGTGTCCAGGTGGTCGCGGACCACGGCGGCCTGGGCGCGCAGCCCCGCCTCGTCGGCCCCCGCCAGCGGCAGCGGAACGACGGGCGTGGTGCCCGCCGGTGCGACGGCCTCGGCCGGCGCCTGTTCGA
This sequence comes from Kitasatospora sp. NPDC002965, assembly GCF_040611255.1. Taxonomy (NCBI): domain Bacteria; kingdom Bacillati; phylum Actinomycetota; class Actinomycetes; order Kitasatosporales; family Streptomycetaceae; genus Kitasatospora; species Kitasatospora sp. NPDC002965. Next base: position 227 of record NZ_JBEXNT010000213.1, read on the forward strand.
GGACGACGTGGGCGTTGGTGCCGCTGAACCCGAAGGAGGAGACCGCGGCCCGGCGGGGGGTGTCCCCGGCCTGCGGCCAGGGCTGCGCGGAGGTGAGCAGCTCCAGCGCGCCCGAGGACCAGTCGATGTGCGGGGAGGGCTCGTCGACGTGCAGCGTCTTCGGCAGCACGCCGCGGCGCATGGCCTCGACCATCTTGATGATGCCGCCGACGCCCGCCGCCGCCTGGGTGTGGCCGAGGTTCGACTTCAGCGAGCCCAGCCGGAGCGGCGCGCCCTCGGCCCGGTCCTGGCCGTACGTCGCCAGCAGCGCCTGGGCCTCGATCGGGTCGCCCAGGCGCGTCCCCGTGCCGTGCGCCTCCACCGCGTCGACCTGGGCCGGGGTCAGCCGGGCGTCGGCCAGCGCGTCGAGGACCACCCGCTGCTGGGAGGGGCCGTTCGGCGCGGTCAGGCCGTTGGACGCACCGTCCTGGTTGACCGCGCTGCCCCGGACCACGGCGAGGACCGGGTGGCCCAGGCGCAGGGCGTCCGAGAGCCGCTCGACCAGCAGCAGACCGGCACCCTCGGCCCAGCCGGTGCCGTCGGCGGCGGCGGCGAAGGGCTTGCAGCGGCCGTCGGCGGCCAGGCCGCCCTGCCGGGCGAACTCGACGAACGTGCTCGGACCGGCCATCACGGTGACACCGCCCGCCAGCGCCATCGCGCACTCGCCCCGGCGCAGCGACTGCACCGCCAGGTGCAGCGCGACCAGCGACGACGAGCAGGCCGTGTCGATGGTGAGGGCAGGACCCTCCAGCCCGAAGGTGTAGGCGACGCGGCCGGAGATGATGCTCCCGGAGGTGCCGGTGGCCAGGTAGCCCTCGACGCCGTCCGGCAGCGTGGTGAGCTGGGCGGCGTAGTCGTGGTACATCACGCCGGCGAACACGCCGGTGCGGGAACCCTTGACGCCGAGCGGGTCCAGCCCGGCGCGCTCGAAGGTCTCCCACGCGCACTCCAGCAGCAGCCGCTGCTGCGGGTCCATCGCCAGGGCCTCGCGCGGGGAGATGCCGAAGACGGCGGGGTCGAACGCGCCCGCCTCGTCGAGGAATCCGCCCTCCTGGGCGAAGTCGCCCTCCTCCACCGCCCAGCCCCGGTCCTGGGGGAAGCCGGTGATCGCGTCGCGGCCGGCGTCCAGCAGGTCCCAGAGCTGACCGGGCGTGCGCACCCCACCGGGGTAGCGGCAGGCCATGCCGATGATCGCGATCGGTTCGGCGGCCTTCTCCTGGACGTCGACGAGGTCGCGACGGGCCTGACGAAGGTCGGCGGTCGCCCGCTTGAGGTAGTCGCGGAGCTTCGCTTCGGTGTCCATGTCTCGCCAACTCCAGTTGCTTGTGGGTCAGTTCGCGCCGATTAAGCGGAGGGTCGGTTCGCGCCGACCGCGCGGAGGGTCAGTTGATGCCGAGTTCGTCGTCGAGCAGGCTGAACAGCTCGGCGTCGTCGGCGGCGGCGATGTCCGCATTGGTGTCGGTGTCCGACGGGCCGTCGCCCGGCCCGTCGGTGCTCGCCCAGCCTGCGAGCATCGCCCGCAGCCGGAGCCCGACGGCGGTCCGGATCGCCTCGCTCGGGCTGCTCGCCGCCAGGCTCGCCTCCAGAACGGCGAGCTCGGCCAGGAGCGCCGCGTCACCCTCGACGGCCGCCGGGGCGAGCCGGTCGCGGAGGGCCTCGGCCAGCGCCAGCGGCGTCGGGTGGTCGAAGATCAGCGTCGGCGCGAGCCGCAGACCGGTGTCGGCGGCCAGACGGTTGCGGAACTCGACCGCGGTGAGCGAGTCGAAGCCCAGCTCGCCGAAGACACGGCCGTCGCCGATCCCCGCCGGGCCCGTGTGGCCGAGCACGGCGACCGCGTGGGTACGGACCAGGCCGAGCAGCGTGCGGGTCCGTTCGGCGGCGGTCATCGGGGCCAGCTGCGCGGTCAGTGCGCGGTCCCGGCCTGCGGCGACGGCAGGCCGGGCCTCCGCGCGGACCCCCGGCCGGGCCGGCGCCGGTACCAGACCGGCGAACAGCTCCGGGAGCCGTCCGGCCGCGGCCGCCGGCCGGAGCGCGGCCAGGTCGAGCCCGACCGGGGCGACCAGGGCGACGTCCGCGCGGAGGGCGGCGTCGAACAGGGCGAGCGCGTCCCCGGTGGGCAGCGGCACGATCCCGCCGCCCCGGAGCCGGTCGCGGAGACCGTCCGTCAGGGCGGCGCCGAGACCGGTCTCCCACAGCCCCCACGCCAGCGAGGTGGCGGGAACCCCCTCGGACCGCAGACGGGCGGCGTAGGCGTCCAGGAAGGTGTTGGCCGCGGCGTAGTTGGCCTGGCCGGCGTTGCCGAGAACGCCGGCGACGGAGGAGAACAGCACGAACGCCGCGAGCGGCCGGCCGGCGGTGGCCGCGCGCAGGTTGACCGCCGCGTCCACCTTGGCCGCCAGGACGGCCGCGAGCCGGTCGGGCGTCAACCGGGTGAGCACCGCGTCGTCCGTGACGCCGGCGGCGTGCACCACGGCGCCGACCTCGACGGGACCGAGCAGACGCCGGACGGCGTCCGGGTCGGCCAGGTCGCAGGCCGCGAGCCGCACCGCCGCCCCGGCGCCGGCCAGTTCGTCGACCAGGGCCTCGGCCCCGGGCGCGTCGGGGCCGCGCCGGCTGACCAGCAGCAGGTCCTTGACCCCGTGGGCGGCGACCAGGTGACGGGCCAGGGCCGCGCCGAGCGCCCCGGTGGCGCCGGTGAGCACGACCGTCCCGTCACCGAGGGCGGACGCGACCGGCGCGCCGCCGGCCGGGCCGCCGGTCACGGCCGCAGGAGGCTGCGCCGCGACCAGGCGCGGGACCAGCACCGCGCCGGAGCGGACCGCCGCCTGCGCGAGCCCCGCCTCGACGATGCCCGCGACGAGCGCGCGGCCGTCGGTGGCACCGGCGGTGGCGGTGGCGGTGTCGGTGTCGGTGTCGGTGTCGATCAGGGTGATCCGGCCGGGGTTCTCCGTCTGGGCGACGCGGACCAGACCCCAGAGCGCGGAATGTGCCAGCCCCGTCACCGGGTCGGCCGGGCCCGTGGCCACCGCACCCGAGGTCAGCACCACCAGGTGACCGGCACCGGCCGGGTCGGCGAGCCACGCCTGGAGCGTGCCCAGGGCGGTTTCGAGTGCCCGCCGCACCTCGGCCGGACCGGCCTCGGGCGAGGCCGTGGCGTCGAGCAGGACGACCGGGGCACCGGGCAGGGCGGGCATCGGCTCGCCGAGCGGCAGGCCGACCCAGCCTGCGGTGTCCCCGCCGCCGACCGCCACGGGCGAAGGCTGCCACTCCACCGTGTAGAGCCCGGCCGTGTCGGCCGCCGGGGCCGCACCGACCGGCCGCAGCGCGAGCCGCTCGATCTCGGCCACCGGCAGCCCGGCACCGTCCGCGATCACCAGGCGCACACCGCCGGGCCCGTCCGGGGTCAGCCGGACCAGCAGCGCGGTCGCGCCGCCGGACACCAGCCGGACACCGGACACCGCGAAGGGCAGGTGGACGTCCGTCCCGGTGACCAGACCGCCGGCGGCAACCGCGTGCAACGCGCTGTCCAGCAGGGCCGGGTGCAGCGCGAAGCCGGCGGGCGGCTCCGCGACCTCGACCTCGGCGAAGACCTCGTCCCCGGACTTCCAGGCCCTGCGCAGGCCCTGGAACGCCGGCCCGTAGCCCAGGCCCGCAGCCTCCATCGCCGGATAGAAGCCCGCGAGGTCGATCTCCTCGGCCCCGGCCGGCACCGTGACGGCGGCCGGGTCGCCGCCGGTCCGCTCCGACAGCAGGCCCGTGGCGTGCTCGGTCCAGGGCGCCTCGGCCCCGGTCCGCGAGTGGACGGTCACCGGCCGACCGGCCTCGTCGTCCGGCGCCCCGACCGTGACCCGGACCTGGACGGTCTCGCGGCCCGGCAGGACGAGCGGAGCCTTCAGCAGCAGTTCCTCCAGCACCGGGGCCCCCACCCGGGAGCCCGCCGCCAGGACCATCTCGAACAGCGCGGCACCCGGCACGACCGTGCGGCCGTGAACCGTGTGGTCGACCGCCCACGGGTGGGTCGCCCCGGACAGCGAACCGGTGAACAGCACCAGCCCGGAACCCGGGACCTCCGCCGCCGCACCGAGGATCGGGTGGCCGGTCCCGGTCAGGCCGAGCCCGGTGACGTCCCCGTCGACACCGGTCCGGGGCCGCGGCCAGAACCGCCGGTGCCGGAACGGGTAGGTCGGCAGGTCCGCGTCGGCCCGGCGCCCGACCAGCGCGCTCCAGTCGACGGGCTGGCCGTGGACGAACAGCTCGGCGACCGCCCGGAGCAGCGTGTGCGGCTCGGACCGGTCCCGGCGCAACGCGGTGACCGCGGTGAGCTCGGGATCGACGTGGCCGATCAGCCCGGTGAGGACGCCGTCCGGGCCGAGTTCCAGCACCCGACGGGCATCGAGGGCGGTGACGGCCTCGGCGAAACGGACCGGGCGCCGGACCTGGTCGACCCAGTACTCCGGGTCCGACCACTGACCGGGCGTCACCGGAGTGCCGGTCACCGTCGAGACGGCGGGGAGCACCGGGTCCTGGAAGGCCAGGCCGCTCACGACGGCCCGGAAGTCCGCCAGCATCGGCTCCATCAGCCGGGAGTGGAACGCGTGACTCGTCCGCAGGCGGTTGGTCTTCCAGCCCCGCTCGGTCACCAGCTCGGTGATCGCCACGATGTCGTCCTCGGTCCCCGACACGACCACCGCGGCCGGCCCGTTGACCGCCGCGAGGTCGATGTCCGGGAACGCCTCCCGCACCTCGGCCTCGGACGCCCCGACCGCCAGCATCGCGCCGCCGGCCGGCAGCGCCTGCATCAACCGGCCCCGGGCGGCCACCAGCTTCGCCGCATCCGCCAGGGTGAGGACCCCGGCGGCGTACGCGGCCGTGATCTCACCCACCGAGTGACCGGCGACCACATCCGGGGTCACCCCCCAGGAGCGCACGAGCGCCAGCAACGCCACCTCGACCGCGAAGATCGCCGGCTGCGCCGAACCCGTCCGGTCCAGCGACTCCGCATCCAGCCCGTGCAGCGTGAGCCCCAGCATTTCGCACGCCTCGTCGTGGGCGGTCGCGAACGCCGGGAAGGTGTCGTACAACTCCCGGCCCATGCCGACCCGCTGCGACCCCTGGCCGGTGAACACCACCGCCAGCCGGCCCTCGACCGCCGTCCCGGTGACGATCCGGTCGATGACGGCCCGGTCGGTGACGGCCCGGTCGGTGAACGCGCTCAGGGAATCCTCCAGCGCGGAGCGGTCCTCGGCGAGGAGCACCGCGCGCTGCGGCAGCGCGGCCCGGCCCGCCAGGCCCGCCGCGAGCCGGTCGAGCGGGAGCTCACGGTGCTCGGCGATCCGACCCGCCAGCACGCGCACGGCGTCCTCGTCGGCCGCCGCGAGCACGACCGGAGTGACCGGAAGCGCCGGGAGCGGTGCCTCGTCCGACGCGGTCGCGGAAGCCGGTGCGCCCGACGGGGCTTCGAGGATGACGTGGGCGTTGGTGCCGCTGATGCCGAACGAGGACACCCCGGCCCGGCGCGGCCGGTCGGTCACGGGCCAGTCACGGGCCTCGGTCAGCAACTCCACCGCACCGGCGGACCAGTCCACCTGCGAGGACGGCTCGTCCACGTGCAGCGTGCCGGGCAGCACGCCGTGGCGCATCGACTGCACCATCTTGATGATGCCCGCGACACCCGCCGCCGCCTGCGTGTGCCCGAGGTTCGACTTCACCGAACCCAGCCACAGCGGAACGCCGTTACGACCCTGGCCGTAGGTGGCGAGGAGCGCCTGGGCCTCGATCGGGTCACCGAGCGCGGTGCCCGTCCCGTGCGCCTCCACCGCGTCCACGTCCTGCGCCGACAGACCCGCCGACTCCAACGCCTGGCGGATCACCCGCTGCTGCGACGGACCGTTCGGCGCGGTCAGACCGTTCGACGCACCGTCCTGGTTCACCGCACTGCCCCGCACCACCGCCAGGACCGGGTGACCCAGACGCTCGGCATCGGCCAGCCGCTCCACGAGCAGCATGCCGACACCCTCGCCCCAGCCGGTGCCGTCCGCGCCCTCGGCGAAGGACTTGCACCGGCCGTCGGCCGCGAGACCCCGCTGCCGCGAGAACCCGACGAAGGTCCCCGGCGTCGCCATCACCGTCACGCCACCCGCCAACGCCAGCTCGCACTCCCCACTGCGCAACGCCTGCACCGCCAGGTGCAGCGCCACCAGCGACGAGGAGCACGCCGTGTCGACCGTGACCGCCGGACCCTCCAGACCGAAGGTGTACGACACCCGGCCCGACGCGACGCTGCCGCTCGTGCCGAGGAAGCCCTCGGCGTTGTCGGTGGACCGGTCGAGGACCAGACCGTAGTCGTTGTACATCACGCCCGCGAACACCCCGGTCCGCGAACCGCGCAGGCCCAGCGGATCGATCCCCGCCCGCTCGAACGCCTCCCACGACGTCTCCAGCAGCAGCCGGTGCTGCGGGTCCATCGCCAGCGCCTCACGCGGCGAGATCCCGAACACCTCCGGATCGAAGTCAGCGGCCCCGTAAAGGAATCCACCCTCCCGCGTGTACGAGGTACCGGGGTGATCGGGGTCGGGGTGGTACAGGTTCTCGACGTCCCAGCCACGGTCCTCGGGGAACGGCACGATCCCGTCCCGCCCGGCCGCGACCAGCTCCCACAGGTCCTCCGGCGAGGCGACGCCCCCGGGGTAACGGCACGCCATCCCCACGATCGCGATCGGCTCGTCGGGGTCGGTCGTCGCGGCGGCGACCGCGGTGGGGGCGTCCCGGCCGGCGAGTTCCCCGGAGACGAAGCCCGCCAGGGTCTCCACCGTCGGGTAGTCGAAGACCAGCGTGGACGGCAGCCGCAGCCCGGTCGCGGCGGCGAGGCGGTTGCGCAGCTCGACCGCGGTGAGCGAGTCGAAGCCCAGCTCGTTGAAGGCACGGCGGGCCCCGACCTGGTCGGCGGAGGAGAACCCGAGCACCTCGGCGACCTGCGTCCGGACCAGGCCGAGCACGGCGTGGTCGCGTTCGGCCCGGGGCAGCGCCGCGAGCCGTCGCCCGAACCCGTTCGTGGTCCGGGCCCCGGCCCGGGCCGGGGCGAGGCCGTGCAGGATCGGCGGCACGACGGGAGCGTTGCGCAGCGCGGTGATGTCGATCGCCAGAGGCGCGACCACCGGCTCGCCGGTGCCGAGCGCGGCGTCGAAGGCCGCAAGGCCCTGCTCCGCCGTGAGCGGCAGGACGCCGCCGCGCCGCATCCGGTCCCGGTCCGCGTCGGTGAGCGTCTCAACCATCCCCGCGTCCCACAGGCCCCAGGCGAGCGACGTCGCCGGCACACCCCGCGACCGCAACTCCGACGCGTACGCATCCAGGAACGTGTTCGCAGCGGCGTAGTTGGCCTGGCCCGCGTTGCCGAACAGACCCGCCACCGAGGAGTACAGGACGAACGCACTCAGTGCCCGGCCCTCCGTCGCGGCGGCAAGGTTGCGCGCCGCGTCGACCTTGACCCGGAACACCGTGTCGAGTCGCTCGGGCGTCAGATCGGTCAGCAGTGCGTCGTCCAGCACACCGGCGGCGTGGATCACCGCCGACACCGGCTCGTCCCGCAACGCCTCGGCCACGGCCTCCGCGTCCGCCACGTCGCAGGCCACCGCCCGCACCTGCGCCCCGTCGACCTCCACGCCCGCACCCGACCGGGACAGCAGCACCAGGCGCCGCACACCGTGGGCCTCGACCAGGTGCCGGACGACCAGCCGTCCCAGGGTGCCGGTCGCACCCGTCACCACCACGACGCCGTCACCGAACTCCACGGGCCCGGCGGCGGAATCCGCCGCCCGCGCCCCGTCGAGCCTCACGAGCTGCGGAACCCGCACCACGCCGTCCCGCACCACTGCCTGCGGCACCGGGTACAGCGCGTTCGCGTTCGCGTCCGCGTCCGCGTCCAGCAGATGGATCCGGTCCGGGTGCTCCGACTGCGCCGACCGTACGAGGCCCCAGAGCGCGGCACCGTCCGCATCGGTGACGGTGTCCCCGGCCGCGCCGAACGTCCGCACCACCAGGCGGGACTCGGCCCACGCGGGATCGGCCAGCCACCCCTGGAGCAGGGAGAGCAGCGCGCCGGCCCGGTCGAGTGCGGCGCCCGGTGCCGTCGCGTCCACGACCAGCACGGGGGCAGCCGGGACGGGCAGCGGATCGCCCAGGTCCACGACCACCTGGGCGTCCGCCGAGGCGGACACCTCCTGCACCACCCAACCCGGGCCGAACAAGAACCGGTTCGCGGAACTCGTCGGCCGACCGGCCGCCACGGGACGCAGGACCAGGCCGTCGACCACGGCCACCGGGAGTCCGGAGGCGTCGGCCAGGGCGATCCGCACCGCACCCGCGGTGGCACCGGCCTCCAGCCGCACCCGCAGCGCGGCGCCCGCGGGCCGTTCCCACCGGACACCGGAGAAGGTGAAGGGCAGGTGGGCCCCGTCGGCGGTGATCAGCCCGCCGACACCGATCGCGTGCAACGCCGCGTCGAACAGCGCCGGGTGCACGCCGAACCCGTCGACCGACTCGCCGGTCGTGACCTCGGCGAACACCGTCCCGCCGCGACGCCAGGCCCGCCGCAGGCCCCGGAACGAAGGACCGTAGCCCAGGCCCGCGTCCGCGAACGCCTCGTAGAGGCCGTCCAGTTCGACCTCCTCCGCACCCGCCGGCGGCCACACGACCAGATCCGCGCCGTCGTCGACGGACCCTGACCCGGCCTCGGCCTCGGCCTCGGCGGTGAGCAACCCGGTGGCGTGCACGGTCCAGGCCGTGGACTCGTCGTCGGGGCAGGAGTAGACGCTCAACGCGCGCCGTCCGGCGTCGTCGGGCGCGGCGACTAGGACGCGCAGCCGGACGGTCACCCCGTCGGGCAGCGTCAGCGGATCCCGCAGGACCAACTCGTCCACCACCGGGGTTCCGGCCCGGACGCCCGCCGCCAGAGCCAGTTCGACCAGTGCGGTGCCCGGCAGCACGGACGTGCCGTGCACCCGGTGGTCGGCGAGCCAGGGCCGGGTTCCGGAGGCAAGGGTGCCGGTGAACAACAGCGCTCCGGAGTCCGGGAGTTCGGCCGAGGCCGCGAGCAGCGGGTGGTCCGGGGCGTCAAGACCGGCCGCGGTCACGTCGCCGGTCGGCGGTGTCGGATCCAGCCAGAACCTCTGGTGCCGGAACGGGTAGGTGGGCAGGTCGGCCCGGGCGCCGTCGCCGAGCAGCGCCCGCCACTCGACGCGCTGCCCATGGACGAACAGCTCGGCCACGGCGGTGAGCAGCGCCGTGACCTCGTCCCGGTCGCGGCGCAGCGCGGCGACGGCGACCGTGTCCGGGCCGCCCGCCTCGCCGATCAGCGCGGTGAGGACGCCGTCCGGACCCAGTTCGAGCACACGGCCGGCGTCGAGAGCGGTGACGGCGTCGGCGAACCGGACCGGCTCGCGGACCTGCCGCACCCAGTACTCCGGGTCGGTCCACTCCCCCGGCGTCACGGCGGCGCCGGTCACCGTCGACACGGCGGCGAGGGTCGGCTCGGCGAACGTCAGGGCCCCCACGACCGCGCGGAACTCGTCGAGCATCGGCTCCATCAGGCGGGAGTGGAACGCGTGGCTGGTCCGCAGCCGGGACGTCTTCCAGCCGCGGTCCGAAGCCAGTTCGGCGATCCGCGCGATGTCGCCCTCCGCACCGGACACGACCACGGCGTCCGGTCCGTTGACCACGGCGACGTCGATGTCGGGGAACGCCTCGCGCACCTCGGCCTCCGAGGCCCCGACGGCCAGCATCGCGCCACCGGCCGGCAGCGCCTGCATCAGCCGGCCCCGGGCGGCGACGAGCTTCGCCGCGTCGGCCAGGGTGAGGACCCCGGCGGCGTGGGCGGCGGCGATCTCACCGACCGAGTGACCCGCCACGACGTCCGGGGTCACGCCCCACGAGCGGACGAGGGCGAGCAGCGCCACCTCGACCGCGAAGATCGCCGGCTGCGCCCAGCCGGTCAGGTCCAGCCGCTCCCGGTCGTCCAGGACCTCGTGCAGCGGGAGATCCAGTGCCGCACACGCCTCGTCGAAGGACGCGGCGAACACCGGGAACGCCTCGTACAACTCCCGGCCCATACCGACCCGCTGGGACCCCTGACCGGTGAACACCACCGCC
>NZ_JBEXNT010000214.1:0-10263 GCF_040611255.1 Kitasatospora sp. NPDC002965
CCGCGGTCAGTGGCCGTGCCCGCCTGCGGCCGTGGACCTCCCCGGCCGCTCGGGCCTGCCCGGCCGGTCCGGCGCGGGCGCCTCGGCGGCCAGCAGGACGCGGCGCAGCAGGTCGGAGAGCCGGCGCCGTTCGTCCGGCGTGAGGACGCCGAGCAGGCGCCGTTCCTCGCGGCCGACCACGTCCAGCGCCTCGCGCCAGGCCGCGCGGCCCGTCTCGGTGAGCCGGACGTCGACCCGCCGCCGGTCCCCGGTGGAGGGGGTGCGGACGACGAACCCGCGCCGTTCGAGTGCTTCGAGCCGGCCGGTCACCGAGGCCGGTGCCAGGTTGAGGTCGTTCCGGAGCTCGGACGGGGCGGCATGGCCGCCGCGCCCGGCCAGCTCGTGCAGGGTGTCGAACTCGTGCTTCTGCAGGCCGTAGTCGGCCACGCCCTGTTCGCGCACGCGGCCGAGGTGGCGGGAGAGCTTGCTCATCCGGGTGACGGCGCCCTCGATGTCCGGGTCGAGGTGCGGCAGGACCGGCCGCCAGCGTTCGACGTGGCCGTCGGTCCAGTCGCGGAGCTCCTCCGCCCGCGCCTCGTCCGGGGGCTGCCGGTCGGCCGGTCGGTCGGGGCGGGGGGCGCGCGTCATGGCACGAGTCTAGGCGGCGGCACGTCACGGCCTGTCACGTCGGACCCACATTATTTCGTTGCCGAAATTTCGGTACCGAAATATAGTCCCGTCCGTGACCCACCCTCTGCGACTCCGCGACTTCCGCCTGCTCTTCCTCGGCCGGGCGGTCTCGACCCTCGGCGACGCCGTCGTCCCGGCCGCGCTCGCCATCGCGATCACCCGGGCGACCGGCTCCTCCTCCGCGCTCGCCCTGGTCCTGGGCTGCGCCATGGTGCCGCGCCTGCTCCTCCTCCCGCTCGGCGGCGTCGTCGGGGACCGCTTCAATCCGCGCCTGATCGCGCTCACCACCGACCTGGTCCGGGCCGCCGCCCAGATCCTCGTCGGCCTCGAACTGCTCGGCGGCGAGCCCCGGTTGGCGCACATCGCCGTCGCCGAGGCGGTCGGCGGCATCGCCTCCGCCTTCGCCATGCCGACCGCCTCGCCGCTGATCGCGGCCACCGTCGAGGGCCCGCTGCGGATGCGCGCCAACGCCCTGCTCGCCTCCGCCACCAACGCCGCGCGGCTCGGCGGCCCCGCACTGGCCGGCCTGCTGGTCTACACGGCGGGCGCCGGCTGGGCGTTCGTCCTGGACGGCGCCTCGTTCCTGGTCAGCGCCGCGCTGATGTCGCGGCTGAGGGTCCGCCACACCCCGGGCGGCCGTCGCCCGCTGCGCGCGGACCTGGCCGAGGGGTGGAGCGAGCTGCGCGCACGCGACTGGTACTGGACCAGTCTGATCGGCCACGGCGTCTGGAACGGCGCCAGCGCCGTCCTGCTGACCCTCGGCCCGCTCATCGCGGCCCAGCGGCTCGGCGGTGACGGCGTGTGGATCGCCATGACCCAGGCCGCCGCCTTCGGGGTGCTGGCCGGTTCGCTGATCGCCGGGCGGGTCCGGCCGCGACAGCCCGTCCTCGTCGCCAACCTGGGCCTGGCCCTGTACGCGCTGCCGCTGACGGCCCTCGCCGTGAGCGCGCCCGCGCCGGTCACGGTGACCGCCTACGCGCTGGCCATGACCGGGCTCGGCTTCCTCAACCCGGTCTGGCAGACCGTCGTCCAGCAGGAGTTCCCGGCCCAGGTGCTGGCCAGGGTCACCTCCTACGACTGGCTGCTCTCCCTCGCCGCCGCACCGCTCGGCTACACGCTGGCCCCGCTCGCCGCCGACGCCTGGGGCAGCACCGGGCCCCTGCTCGTCACCGCCGCCCTGGTGGCGCTCGCCTGCGCGGGCACCGCGGCGGTACCGGGCGTGCGCCGGATCGGGCGCATCGGACCGAAGCACGGGGCCTCGCACGAGGGGCAGGAGCGGCCCGCACGGCCGGAGCCGGCGCGCCCGTAGTCGCCCCGCCGGCCGGTGCGCACGCCCGTCCGCACGCCGGCGGCGGCCGATCCGGAGGCTCCCGCCGGCCACCCCGGCCGGGCCCCTACGATACGAGCATGATCGCCTATACCCCAGCGGCCTTCTTCTTCCTCCTCTGCGGGATCGGAGTCCTGCGGGACCGCCGCCAGTTCAGCAACGCCGTCCTGCTCGGCCTCGCCATGTCCTTTCTCGCGCTCGCCCTGATCGCCGAGCTGCGCAAGGCGCCGACGCTGGTGGCGGAGCTGGCGGCGGTCGCGATCATCCTGGTTCCGGCCACCGGCACCCTGGCCCTGATCGGCTTCCTGATCTCCAACGGGCTCACCATGGTCCGCAAGGAGGGGTGGCGGCTCGCCAACCTGCTCTCGCTGCTCGCCGGACTCGGCATCCTCGCGGTGATCGGCCTGCTCGTGGCGGCGCTGGCCACCCACTCGGTCCGGCTCGGCATCGTCGCCGGAACGGCCGTCCTGGTGGTCGGCTACGTCTCCTTCCTGTTCGTCTGCTTCGTCGGCTACGCCTTCCTCTACGGACGCCACCGCCCACGCCGCGACGTCGACTTCGTGGTGGTGCTCGGCTCCGGACTGATCGGCGGGGAGCGGGTGCCGCCGCTGCTCGCCAGCCGGCTCGACCGGGGCCGCGAGGTCTACGACCGGCAGGCCGCACGCGGCAACCCGCCGGTCCTGATCGCCTCGGGCGGGAAGGGGTCGGACGAGAAGGTGGCGGAGTCCCACGCGATGGCGGGCTACCTCGTCGAGCGCGGCTTCCCCCCGGAGCACCTGGAGCAGGAGGACCGCTCGCGCACCACCGAGGAGAACCTGGTCTTCAGCAAGGTGATCATGGAGCAGGCCCGGCCCGACTACCGCTGCGTCATCGTCACCAACAACTTCCACGCGTTCCGCGCCGCGCTCATGGCCCGCAAGACCGGCGTCAACGGGCAGGTCTTCGGCTCGCCGACGGCCGCGTACTACTGGCCGAGCGCGACCATACGCGAGTTCGCGGCGGTGTTCCTCGCCCACAAGCTGGTCAACTTCGGGATCTGCGGCTTCCTGGCGGTCTGCGGACTGCTCGCGGCCACCTACTGACCGGCCGCGCCGCCCGTCCGGACCGGCCCCCGACGCCTTTGACGAAAGGTTGACCTGCTCACGGCAGAATGTTGGGGGCCTCGAATCCTATGGTCGGCGCATGCCTCCACTGCCCGCCGGGAGGACCGCCCTGCCGGTCCTCCCGTACCGCAAACCCACGCCCGGACGCGACTACTGGGTGATCGACGACGTCCTGCCCGACCCCGACGCCGTCCGGCGACGCTGCCTCGACCGCGGCGAGTGGACCGAGGGCCACCCCTACCGGCCGGAGGCCTGGCCCGGACTGCGGACCATGCCCGGGCTCGAACCCGACGAACTCGCCCGGGTCGAGACCCTGGTCCGCAGGGCCACCGGCGCCCGGCGGCTCTGGGTCCGGAGCACCCCTGTCGGCGGCACCCTCAACCACAACTGCGTCCAGGTCGTCGGCGCCGGGGAGTCGCAGCCGCGCCCCCACACCGACTCCCGCGCGCTCTGCCGCTTCGCGGCCGTGCTCTACCTCAGCCCCGGCGCCCCCGGGGACGCCGGCACCGGCTTCTACCGCCAGCAGTTCCCGGGAGGGCGGCTCGGCGGCAACCTCGTCACCGCGCCGCACCACAACCTCGTCGAGGCCCTCGGCACCCGGCGCGTCCCGTCCGACGCGTTCGTCGAGGACGTGCGCGTGCCCAACCGCTACAACCGGCTCCTGCTGTACCACGCCAACCTCATCCACAGCGCCACCGGCTACTACGGCCTCACCCCGGAGGACCGGCGCATGACGGCGGTCTTCTTCTGGATGGCCTGACCGCCGGGCCCCACGGCCCGCCCACCCGCCCGCGCCGGGTTGGCAGCGGTCCGGCGGGGGGAGGTGGGGCGTATGGAGAGTGCGCACCCGTCCGACCCCGCCGCCGCGACCTCATCGGCCGCACCGCCCCCGTCTCCTCCCCCGCCGCTGCCGCGACCGGTGACGGAAACGGTGCGGCCGGAGTGGGGCGGGATCGACCGGCTGGCGACGCTCGACCTGCTTCGGCTGATGAACGCCGAGGACCGGACCGTCGCCACCGCGGTGACCGGCGCACTGCCGCGGATCGCCGCCGTGGTGGACGCGGTCGCCGCCCGGATGGGCCGGGGCGGGCGGCTGGTCTACGCCGGCGCCGGGACGGCCGGGCGGCTCGGCGTCCTCGACGCGAGCGAGTGCCCGCCGACGTTCAACACCGGGCCGGGCCGGGTGGTCGGGCTGATCGCGGGCGGACCGCAGGCGCTGCTGCACGCCGTGGAGGGGGCGGAGGACCGCCCGGAGCGGGCCGTCGCCGACCTGGACGCGCTGGCGCCGACGCCCGACGACACCGTGATCGGGCTGTCGGCCTCGGGCCGCACGCCGTACACGGTGGCAGCCGTCCGGCACGCGCGCACGGCCGGGGCCCTGTCCGTGGGGCTGTCCTGCACGGCGGGCTCACCCCTGGTGGCCGCGGCCGAGCTGGGCATCGAGGTGGTCGTGGGGCCCGAGGTGGTGGCCGGTTCCACCCGGCTGAAGGCGGGGACGGCGCAGAAGCTGGTGCTGAACCTGATCTCCACGGCGGTGATGGTCCGGCTCGGCAAGACGTACGGGAACCTGATGGTCGACGTACGGACCGGCAACGCCAAACTGCGTGACCGGGCCCGCCGGATCGTCACCGAGATCACCGGAGCGGACGAGGCGACCGCGCGGCGCGCACTGGCCGCGACCGGCGGCGAGGTCAAGGACGCCGTCCTGGTCGTCCTCGCCGGGGTCGACGCACCGGCCGCCGCGCAGTTGCTGGCCGCCTCCGGCGGGCGCCTGCGCGACGCCCTGGAGCTGGCCCGGCGGCCGGTCGGGACGGCGCAGGAGTAGGCCGGAGGTCAGTCCAGGCGGACGGCCGCCCGCCCGACCACCTCGCCGAAGCGGGGCAGGTTCAGGCCGACCGCCGCCCGGTGCTCCTCCTCGGTCAGGGCGGCCAGCGCCTCCTCGACGAACAGCAGCGCGTAGCCGTGGTCGGAGGCGGCGCGGGCGGTGGACTCGACACCGAGGTTGGTGGCGATGCCGCCGAACACCAGGGTCTCCACCCCGCGTTCCCGGAGCAGCTCGTCCAGCCCGGTGCCGTGGAAGCCGCCGATCGTGCGTTTGACCACGACCTCGTCGGCGGCCTCCGCCACCTCGGCCACCAGCTCGCTCCCCGGCGGCTGCTCGACCACGCCCGGCCGCTCGACGCGGATCGCGATCACCGGCGCGCCCGCGGCGCGGAACGCCTCCGCGAGGTCCAGCGAGGCGGCCACCACCTCGGCACCCGTGCGCGGGGCCAGCGGCAGAGCGGCGATCCGGGGCATCAGATCGACCAGGACGAGGGCGGTGCGGGCGGGATCAAGGGTCTGCATGGTCGCTCACGCTAGCGGAACGGCGTCGCGCCCCACCCGCCGCACCGATCTCCGCCCGCTCGACCCGCTCGGCCCCGCGTCCGGCGGGGACACGAGGGCACGAGGGCACGAGGACACGGGGCCGGAGCGGGGCGGGAGTGCCGCGCCGCAGCCCGGGGGCCGAGCGACCGGCGCGCGGCGTGCCTCAGGCCTCCTGCGTTTCGAGCCAGTGCAACAGCACGGCTCGCTCGGCGTCGGTGCCGACCGGCTGGGCCGGATCGAGCGCCCACGTGCGGATCCGCCGGACGGTCTCCGCGTCGAGGTCCAGGTAGAGGCGCCAGTGGGAGCGCGGGTGGCAGTCGGAGTCACGGGGTTCGCCGCACTCGTGGCAGTGGGTGAAGAAGGCGTCGACCAAACGGTGCACGATCGTCTCGGCGGACATGGACGGCGGTACTTCCTCACATACTCGGCTCGCGCCGCCGGTCTCCGCGGACCGGCGGGCCCGCACTCCAGGGTGCGGGCCCGGGCGGACGGACGGGAGGGACCAACGTCCCGCGCACGGCGGAGGCCCGGTCCCCGTGGGGGTGGGGACCGGGCCGTTCGGGAGGGCCGTTCGCCGGGGAGGCGGCCCCGTCTCAGCCCCGGCCGGCGGACTTCTGCGTGCGCCGGGAGACCGAGTCGAGCACCACCGCGGCGAGCAGCACCGCGCCGGTGATCATGTACTGGATGGCCTGGGCCGCGTGCACCATGTCCAGCCCGGTGGTGATCGACTGGATCACCAGCATGCCGAGCAGGGCGGACCAGGTGCTGCCGCGCCCGCCGAAGAGGCTGGTCCCGCCGATGACGGCTGCGGCGATGGCGCTCATCAGCACGTTGCCCCCGCCGAGGAGCTTGTCGGCCGAGCCCTGCTGGGAGGCGATGAAGAGCCCGCCGAGACCGGCCAGCGCGGCGGAGATCATGAACACCGAGATCCGGATCCAGGCGACGTTGATGCCGGCCCGGCGGGCGGCCTCGATGCCGCCGCCGACCGCGAAGATCTGGCGTCCGTAGGAGGTGCGCCGGAGCACGAAGTCGGTGAGGACGACCACGCCGACCAGCACGACCAGCGGCAGCGGCAGGCCGCTGTCCTGGTTGAGCGTGTAGGCGCCGACCAGGGCGACGAGGGCCAGGCCGCCGGTGCGCAGCGCGATGTCGCCCAGCGGCCTGGCCGGCAGGCCGGCCGCGGTGCGGCGCCGGGCGGTGAGGAGCTGTGCCGCGAGGAAGCCGCCGATGGCGAGGACGGCGAGCAGCCAGGCGAAGGAGATGTCGCCGTCGCCGAGGAAGTAGTTGTCGAGATGGGCGACGACGCCGTCGTTGATGTTGTTGACGGTGCCGAGCCGGCCGAGCACGTAGTCCTGGAGGCCGCTCCAGGCGAGCATGCCGGCCAGGGTGACGACGAAGGCGGGCACGCCGATCTTGGCGAAGAAGAAGCCGTGCAGGGCTCCCATCGCGGCGGCCGTGAGCAGGGCGATCACGATCGCCAGCCACTCGTTCACGCCCTGCCGCACGGCGAGGACGGAGGTGACGGCGGCGCAGACGCCGGCGACCGAGCCGAGCGAGAGGTCGATCTCCCCGAGCAGCAGGACGAAGACGACCCCGACCGAGATCAGGCCGTAGCCGGCGATCCACTTGGTGATGTTGGTCAGGTTGTCCGCTTGGAGGAAGTGGCCGGTGACGCTCTGGAAGATGACCGCGATCAGGATGAGGCCGATCACGACCGGCAGCGAGCCGAGGTCACCGCTGCGGATCTTGCGGCGGAACTCCTCGGCGTACCCGGCGAAGCCGCCCTGGCGGACCAGCAGGCGCGGGTCGGTCGCGGTCGCACTCCCGTCGGTGGGCCCGGCGGTGGGGGTGGTCTGGCTGGTGGTCACTTCGCTTCCTCCGCGATACGTGCCTGGCGCCGGGTGACGGCGTTGTCGGTGGCGCCGGTGATGGCGGAGATGATCTCCTCGGGCGTGGTGCCGGCGACCGGGAAGACGCCGTTGTTGCGGCCGAGCCGCAGGACGGCGACGGTGTCGGCGACCGCGCGGACGTCCGCCATGTTGTGGCTGATGAGGATGACGCCGAGGCCGCGCTGGCGGAGCCGCTCGACCAGGTCGAGGACCTGCGCGGTCTGTTCGACGCCGAGCGCGGCGGTGGGCTCGTCGAGGATGACGATCTGCGGGTCTCCGACCAGGGCGCGGGCGATGGCGACGACCTGGCGCTGTCCGCCGGAGAGCGCGGCGATCGGGATCCGCACGCTGGGGATGCGGATCGACAGGGTGTCCAGCAGCTCCTTGGCCCGGCGCTCCATGGCGACCTCGTCCAGCGCGCCGCGGCGGCGCAGTTCGCGGCCGAGGAACAGGTTGGCGACGACGTCGAGGTTGTCGCAGAGCGCGAGGTCCTGGTAGACGGTGGCGATGCCGAGCGTCTGGGCGTCCTGGGGCCGGGCGATCCGGACCGGGCGCCCGTCCCAGGTGATGGCGCCCTCGTCGATGGGGTGGACGCCGGCGATCGTCTTGACCAGGGTGGACTTGCCGGCGCCGTTGTCGCCGACCAGGGCGAGGACCTCGCCGGCGTGGACGTCGAGGTCGACGTCGGTGAGGGCCTGGACGGCGCCGAAGCGCTTGGAGACCGCGCGCAGCGCCAGTACGGGTGCGCCTGTCACGTGAACCATCTCCTGCGTGGGTGTGCGTGGCGGGGGTGGGTGGGTGTTCGCGGGGCTGTGGGACCCGCGAGGGGGTGGTGCTCGCGACGTGGTCGTGTCGCGACGGGGCGCGTCCGACCCGGCGGTGCTCGCGACGCGGTGGTGCTCGCCGGGGTGCTCGCGCGGTCGGGGGTGCCGGTCGGCGGGCGAGCGGCCGGGCCTCGGGCCGGCGCTCCCCGGTGGGCCGGGGAGCGCCGTGGCGGTTCGCCGGAGCCGGTCGGACGGCCCTGTGGGAACTGCTAGTTGATGCCGGCGGCGGTGCAGCCGGCGGCGTAGTCCGCGGTGCAGATGTCGGCGGGCTTGTAGAGGCCGTCGGCGATCACGGTGTCCTTGATGTTCGCCTTGGTGACGATCTTGGGCTGCAGCAGCTTGGCCGGGATGCCCTTGTCGGTCTCGCTGTCCACCGTGGTGGAGGCGACGGCCTTGACGTCCTTGCCCTGCAGCAGGCTGACGGCCAGTTCGGCGGCGTTGTCGGCGAGCGGCTTGTAGGCCTTGTAGATGGTGTAGGCCTGGTCACCGGCGACGATCCGCTGGACGGCATCGAGGCCGGCGTCCTGACCGCCGACCGGGACGGTGATGCCGGCCGCCTTGAGCTGGGTGATGATGGCGCCGGCCATGCCGTCGTTGGCGGAGTAGACGGCCTGGAAGCCGTCCTTGCCGAGCTGGGTGATGGCGGCGCCGGTCTTCTGGCCCGCGACGGTGGGCTTCCACTCGCCGGACTGCTCGTAGACCACCTTCTTGATCTTGCCGTCGAGCACCTTGTGGGCACCGGACTTGAAGAGGGCGGCGTTCGGGTCGGCCTCGTCACCGTTGATCATCACGATGTTGGCGTCGGCGGCCCTGCCGCCGAGGGCGTCCAGCAGGGCCTGGCCCTGGAGCTCGCCGACCTTCTCGTTGTCGAAGGAGACGTAGGCCGCGACCGGGCCGGTGGCCAGCCGGTCGTAGGCCACGACCTTGACGCCCTTTCCGGCCGCCTCCTTGACCCACGACTGGGTGGACTTGGCGTCGAAGGCGTCGAGGACGATCACCTTCACGCCCTCCGCGATCAGGGTGTCGAACTGCTGCTTCTGCTTCGCGGCGCTGCCCTCGGCGTTGCTGTAGCGGACCTTGCAGTCCGGGCAGAGGGCGGTGACCTTGGCCTCGATGAACGGGCGGTCGAAGGACTCGTAGCGGGTGGAGGATGCGTTCTCCGGCAGGAGCAGGCCGATGGACTTGGTGTCCCCGGAGCTCGCGCTGTCCTTCTTGTCTCCACCGGCCTTGCCGCAGGCGGCCATGGACAGGGCCAGTGAGACCGCGGCGGTGCCGACGAGGACGCGACGCATCGTTGCGTTCATGGGGGGTGCCTCCGTGACAGGTGCCGCAGCGCTGCGGCGAGGTGGGAGGAGTTAACCCGGCCCCGTCAGCTGGCGTCAATAAGTAAATTCAAGCTCTCCTCAATCCCGACTCTTTCGTTATCTTCATGAACGCCCGATCGGGATTGAAACCTGGAGATTCCTCCGAGTCGAGCTATGACAGGACATGACAGAACGGACGAATCCCTCCAGAAAATGGGCCCCACCTGGTACGGACCTGAGGGAAAGCCGAGCGGAGCGCGCACGGACCGAGCCGAGCGACCATCCGAGGCCCTCTTGACAGGAACAGGGCAGGTCGACTCAAGCGTTCAAGAGTTTGATCAACCGTCAGAGAGAAGGGGTGACGTACGAGCCCGGTAGCGGCCGGGCGTCGTCCCGAAGAGCCGGTTGAAGGCGTGCGAGAGCGCGTACGGGGTCGCGTATCCGACCCGGCGGGCGATGACGTCCAGCGGCTCGGCGGTCTGCTGGAGCAGCGCCGCCGCGCGCGTCATCCGCCACCAGGTGAGGTAGGCCATCGGCGGACGGCCGACCAGCCCGGTGAACCGCCGGGTGAGGGTGGCCCGGGAGACCCCGGCGTGGGCGGCGAGGTCCTCGGTGCTCCAGCCCCGCGCGGGGTCCTCGTGCAGGGCCCGCAACGCGGCGGCGACGACCGGGTCACCCAGCGCGGCGGACCAGCCACCGCCCCGCGCCCCCGCCGACCCCGGCCCCGGCCCCGGTCCTCCGGCGGCGGCGGCGGCGGCGGCCGGACCGTCCTGCGCCCCG
>NZ_JBEXNT010000215.1:0-10087 GCF_040611255.1 Kitasatospora sp. NPDC002965
AGCCCACCACACCGACACCCCCCACCTCGAAGAACTCACCCTCCACACCCCCCTCACCCTCCCCGACCCCACCCCCCACCACCTCCAGATCCGCACCACCACCCCCGACACCACCCACCACCGCACCCTCACCATCTCCTCCCGCCCCGAACACACCACCACCTGGACCCTCCACGCCACCGGCACCCTCACCACCCCACCACCGGCCACCGGGGCGGACCTGGTCGGCTGGCCGCCCCCGCGGGCCGAGGCGGTGGACCTGGACGGCCTCTACGACCGGTTCGCCGAGGCCGGCTACGGCTACGGCCCCGCCTTCCGGGGCCTGACCGCCGCCTGGCGACGCGACGACGAGGTGTTCGCGGAGATCGCGCTGGACCCGCGCCAGCACGCCGACGCCACCGGCTGCACCGCGCACCCGGCCCTGCTGGACGCCGCGCTGCAGGCCAGCGCGCTGCTGACCGGTCAGGACGGCCAGGCCCGGCTGCCGTTCAGCTGGACCGGGGTGAGCGCCCACGCGAGCGGCGCGACCTCGCTGCGGGTCCGCGTGTCGGCGGACGGCCCGGAGGCGGTGCGGCTCGACGCGTACGACCTGGCGGGCCGCCCGGTCCTGACGGTGGACTCGCTGGTGCTGCGCCCGGTGGGAGCCGGCGCGTTCGCACCGGCGGCCGACGGGGACCGGCTGTTCCGGCTCGACTGGCAGGCCGTCGGCGGCGGTCCGGTCGGCTCCTGGGTCCCGCTCGACGCGTTCGACCCGACCGGCGGGGAGGAGCCCGTCCCGCCCGTGCTCTTCGCCGACTGCCCGACCGGTGACAGCACCGGCGCGGACGGCACCGGCGCGGACGACGGCGGTACGGACGACGGCGGTACGGACGGCGGTGCCGACGCCACCGGGAGCACCGACGGGCCCGATCCGGCGGCCCGCCTGCACCGCACGGTCGCAGGCGCCCTCGCGCTGGTCCGGAACTGGCTGGCCGAGGAACGGTTCGCCGACTCCCGGCTGGTGCTGCGCACCGTCGGCGCGGTGCACACCCGCCCCGGCGACCGGCCGGTGGACCTGGCCCAGGCGGCGGTCTGGGGCCTGCTGCGCAGTGTGCAGAACGAGCACCCGGACCGCTTCGTCCTGCTCGACACCGAGCACCCCGGCATCCTGCCGAGCTCGCTGCCGCCCGAGGGCGAGAACCAGCTCGCCCTGCGCGGCTCGGAGTTCCTGGTGCCGAGGCTGGCCGCCGCGGCGCGCCCGGAGCTGCTGACACCCCCGCCGGACGAGCCGCTCTGGCGGCTGGAGGCCACCGGTGACGGCACCCCGGAGGGCGTGGCGCTGCTGCCGTACGTGCCCGCGCCGCTGGGCGCCGGCGAGGTGCGGATCGCGGTCCGCGCGGCGGGCATGAACTTCCGGGACGTCGCGGTGACCCTCGGACTGACCCCGGACCAGCAGGGCCTGGGCAGCGAGGGCGCGGGCGTGGTGCTGGAGGTCGGCGCCGAGGTCACCGACCTGGCGCCGGGTGACCGGGTGCTGGGGATCTTCGGCTCGGCCTTCGGCCCCCGGGCGGTGGCGGACCGGCGCACGGTGGCGCGGATCCCGGACGGCTGGTCGTTCGCGCAGGCCGCCTCCGTGCCGGTCGTCTACCTGACCGCCTACTACGGCCTGTTCGACCTCGGCGGCCTGCGCCACGGGGAGTCGGTGCTGGTCCACGCGGCGAGCGGCGGAGTGGGCCTGGCCGCCGTCCAGCTGGCCCGGCACGCCGGGGCCGAGGTCTTCGGCACGGCGAGCGAGCACAAGTGGGGGGTGCTGCGCGAGGCCGGTCTGCCGGACGGTCGGCTGGCCTCCTCGCGCACGCTGGAGTTCGCCGACCGGTTCCTCGCGGCCACGCTGGGACGCGGCGTGGACGTGGTTCTGAACTGCCTGGCACGGGAGTTCGTGAACGCCTCGCTGCGGCTGCTGCCGGGCGGCGGGCGGTTCCTGGAGCTCGGCAAGACCGACATCCGGTCGGCCGAGCGGATCGCGGCCGACCATCCGGGGGTCGGCTACCGGGCCTTCGACCTGATGGAGGCCGGCCCCGAGCGGATCGGCGAGATGCTGACCGAGATCCTGGCGCTGTTCGACCGCGGCGTGCTCACCCCCCTGCCGCTGACCTGCTGGGACGTCCGCGAGGCGCCGCAGGCCCTGCGGCACCTGAGCCAGGCCCGGCACGTGGGCAAGAACGTGCTGCTGCTGCCCACCCCGCTCGACCCCGAGGGCACGGTGCTGATCACCGGCGGCACCGGCACGCTGGGCCGCCTGGTGGCCCGGCACCTGGTGACCGGGCACGGCGTGCGCCACCTGCTGCTGGCGAGCCGGCGCGGGCCGCAGGCCGAGGACGCCGGGGCGCTGGTGGCCGAACTGGCCGAACTGGGCGCGCGGGCCACGGTGGCGGCCTGCGACGTCGCGGACCGCGGCGCGCTGGCCGGGCTGCTGGCGGGCGTGCCCGGGGACCGTCCGCTGACGGCCGTGGTCCACGCGGCCGGCCTGCTGGACGACGGGCTCGCCGAGTCGCTGACGGACGAGCAGCTGTCCCGGGTCCTGCGGCCCAAGGCGGACGCGGCGATCGCGCTGCACGAGCTGACCGCCGACGAGGACCTGGCGGCCTTCGTGCTGTTCTCCTCCGGCGCCGGCCTGCTCGGCACCCCCGGGCAGGCCAACTACGCGGCGGCGAACGCCGTCCTGGACGGCCTGGCGGTCCGGCGCGGGGCCGAGGGGCGGCCGGGGCTGTCCGTCGGCTGGGGCCTGTGGGAGGAGCGCAGCGCGCTGACCGAGCGGATCGGCGGCGCCGAGCTGCGCCGGATGGCCCGGGGCGGGGTGGGCGCGCTCTCCTCCGCCGAGGGCCTGGCGCTGCTGGACCTGGCGCTGGCCGGCCCGCACCACTACCTGCTGGCGGCCCGGGTCGACCGGGCGGCGCTGCGCGCGGACGGGCCTGCGCTGTGGAGCGGGCTGGTCCGCCGTTCCAGGCCGCGGGCCGCGGCGGCCAGGCCGGGCGGGCAGGCCGCGAGCGGTCTGCTGGAGCAGCTCGCGACGCTGAGCGCCGCCGAGTCGCACCGGCTGCTGCTCGACCTGGTGCGCGGTCACGCCGCCGCCGTCCTCGGGCACTCCTCGCCGGAGCGGATCCGGCCGGCCCGCCCGTTCAAGGAGATCGGTTTCGACTCGCTGACCGGCGTCGAGCTGCGCAACCGCCTCGTGACCGCGACCGGGGTCCGGCTGCCGGCCGCCATGGTCTTCGACTACCCGACGCCGGAGGCGCTGGCCCGCCGGCTGGCGGCGAAGGCCGCCGAGCGCTCCCCCGCCGCGACCGCCGCGGACCCGGACGCCCTGCTCGCCGGTCTGGAGCAGTGGGAGGCCATGCTCGCGACGCTCGACCCCGAGGCCCCGGTCCGCGAGGAACTGGCGCGCCGGCTGCGCGAGGTGCTGGCGCGCACGGCGGAGCGCCCGCCGGCCGGGGCAGCGAGCGCCGACGCCATCGTCGCCGCGACCGACGACGAGATCTTCGCCTATCTCGACCAGCAGTTGGAGGGGCAGTGAGGCCTCCGCGCCCGACGGCGCGCGCACACGCCCCCGCGCAGGACTCCCCCCTCCTCAAGACGAAGGTGCAGGAAACCCCGTGAGCGACCAGAAGCTGCGCGACTACCTCAACCGCGTGACCATCGACCTCCAGCAGACCCGGGAGCGGCTGCGCGAGGCCGAGGCCAAGAGCCACGAGCCGATCGCCATCGTCTCGATGAGCTGCCGCTTCGGCGGCGGGGTGAGCACCCCGGAGGACCTCTGGGAGCTGCTGGCCGCCGACCGGGACGCGATGACCGGCCTGCCCGGCGACCGGGGCTGGGACCTGGGCGCGCTCGCGGCCGGCGGCTCCCCGGCGCGCGGCGCGTTCCTGGACGACGCGGGCGGCTTCGACCCGGCGTTCTTCGGGATCAGCCCGCGCGAGGCGGTCGCCATGGACCCGCAGCAGCGGCTGCTGCTGCTCGCCTGCTGGGAGGCCGTGGAGCGGGCCGGCATCGACCCGCACGCGCTGCGCGGCAGCTCCACCGGCGTCTACGTGACCGCCGTGGACCAGGGGTACGGCACGCTGGGGCAGAGCGCCCCGGAGGCCGTCAAGGGCTTCCTGATGACCGGCAACGCGATCAGCGTGCTCTCGGGCCGGGTCTCGTACGCGATGGGTCTGGAGGGCCCGTCACTGAGCGTGGACACCGCCTGCTCGGCCTCACTGGTCGCCCTGCACCTGGCCGCCCAGGCCCTGCGGTCCGGCGAGTGCTCGCTGGCGCTGGTCGGCGGCGCCAACGTGATGGCCCTGCCCGGCGCCTTCCTGGAGATCGCCCGCCAGGGCGGGATGGCGGCGGACGGCCGGTGCAAGCCGTTCGCGGCGGCCGCGGACGGCACCGGCTGGGGCGAGGGCGTCGGCGTACTGCTGGTCGAACGGCTCTCCGAGGCGCGGCGCAACGGCCACCCGGTGCTCGCCGTGCTGCGCGGCTCGGCCATCAACCAGGACGGCGCCAGCAACGGCCTGACCGCCCCCAACGGCCCCTCCCAGCAGCGGGTCATCCAGGCCGCGCTGGCCGACGCCGGTCTGTCCGGCGCCGACGTCGACGTGGTCGAGGGGCACGGCACCGGCACCACGCTCGGCGACCCGATCGAGGCGGACTCGCTGCTGGCCACCTACGGGCAGGGGCGCCCGGCGGACCGGCCGCTGTGGCTGGGCTCGCTGAAGTCCAACATCGGCCACACCCAGGCCGCGGCCGGTGTGGCGGGCGTGATCAAGATGGTGCTGGCGATGCGGCACGGGGTGCTGCCGCGCACCCTCCACGTGGACGCGCCCACCCCGCACGTCGACTGGTCGGCGGGGGACGTGGAGCTGCTGACCGAGGCACGGGACTGGCGGCCGGAAGGGCGCCCGCGCCGGGCCGGCGTCTCCTCCTTCGGGATGAGCGGCACCAACGCGCACGTGGTGCTGGAGGAGGCCCCGGCGGCGGAGCCCGCGCAGGCCGCGCCCGCCGGCCGGCCGGCGGCGGTGCCGTGGCTGGTCTCCGGGCAGAGCCCGGAGGCGCTGCGGGCCCAGGCGGCCCGGCTGGCCGCGCACCTCTCGGCCCGCCCCGAGCTGCGTCCGGTGGACGTCGGCCGCGCGCTGGCCACCACCCGGTCGGCCTTCGAGCACCGCGCGGCGGTGGTGGGCGCGGAGCCCGGCGACCTGCTGCGCGGGCTGACCGCCCTGGCCGAGGACGCCTCCGCGCCGGGCGCGGTGTCCGCCCGCGCGTTCGGCGACGGGCGGGACCGGACGGTGTTCGTCTTCCCCGGCCAGGGCTCGCAGTGGCTGGGCATGGCCCGTGAGCTGCTCGTCGAATCCCCGGTCTTCGCCCGCTCGGTGGCCGACTGCGCCGAGGCCCTGGAACCGCACGTGGGCTGGTCGCTCGTCGAGGTGCTGCGCGACGAGCCGGGCGCGCCGCCGCTGGAGCGGATCGACGTGGTGCAGCCGGCCCTGTGGGCGGTGATGGTCTCGCTGGCCGCGCTGTGGCGCTCGTACGGCGTCGAACCGGCCGCCGTGGTCGGCCACAGCCAGGGCGAGATCGCCGCCGCCGTGGTGGCGGGCGCGCTGAGTCTGGCGGACGGCGCCAAGATCGTCGCACTGCGCAGCCGGCTCCAGCGGCCGCTGTCCGGCACCGGCGCGATGGCCACGGTGAACCTGCCGGCCGCGCGGGTGCGCGAGCGGCTGCGCCGCTGGGAGGGCCGGCTGTCCGTGGCCGCCGTCAACAGCCCGGCCTCGGTGGTGGTCTCCGGCGACCCGGCCGAGCTGGCCGAGTTGCTGGCCGCGTGCGAGGCCGAGGGGATCCGGACCCGGCGGGTGGCCGTCGACGTGGCGAGCCACTCGGCGCACGTGGAGAGCGTGCGCGAGGAACTGTTGGCGGCGCTGGCCGACGTACGGCCGCTGGAGGGCCGGGTGCCGTTCCACTCCGCCGTCACCGGCGGGCGGCTGGACGCCGCCCGGTTGGACGCCGGCTACTGGTTCCGCAACCTGCGCGAGACCGTGGACTTCGACGCGGCCCTGCGTTCGGCGCTCGGCCACGACGGCGCGGCGCTGGTGGAGATCAGCCCGCACCCGGTGCTGGCCGTGCCGATGCAGGACGTGCTGGAGGACGTCGGGCACACCGACACCGTGGTGCTCGGCACGCTGCGCCGTGACGAGGGCGGGCTCGCGCGCCTCCTGTTCGCGCTCGCCCAGGCACAGGTGAACGGCGTGCCGGTGGACTTCTCGCCGCTCTTCGACGCGCACCCGGGCGGCCCGGTGGAACTGCCCACCTACGCGTTCCAGAACCGCCCGTTCTGGCTGGACACCTCGGCCTCGCCGGTGGCGGCCGCCGACCCGGCGGACACCGACTTCTGGGCCGCCGTGGACCGCGAGGACGCCGACGCGGTGGCGGCGACCCTGGGCGTGAGCGCGGACGGCTGGCGCGAGGTGCTGGCACCGCTGGCCGGCTGGCGGCGCCACCGCCACGACCGGACCGTGCTGGACGGCTGGCGCTACCGGCTCGCCTGGCGCCGCCTGCCCGAGCCCGCGGCCACCGCGCCGCAGGGCACCTGGCTGCTGGTCAGCGGCGCCGGGGCGCCCGACGCGGACCCGGCGGGCGAGCGGCTGGCCGCCCTGCTGACCGCGGCCGGCGCCGAGGTGCTCCCGGTCGTCGTCGACGATCCCTCGGTCGACCGGGACACGCTGGCCGAGCGGCTGCGCGCGGCGCTGGAGGGCCGCCCCCGGCCGACCGGGGTGGTCAGCCTGCTCGGGCTGGACGACCGGGCGGTGCCCGGACTGCCCGCGCTCCCGGCCGGTCTGGCGGCGACCACCACGCTGGTGCAGGCCCTGGTGGAGCTGGACGCCGGGGCACCGCTGTGGTGCCTGACCCGGGGCGCGGTCGCCACCGGCGGGAGCGAGCGGCCGAGCCACCCGCTGCGGGCCCAGGTCTGGGGCCTGGGCCGGGTGGTGGCGCTGGAGCACCCGGCGCTCTGGGGCGGCCTCGTGGACCTGCCGCCCCTCGACGGGCCGTCGGCACGGGACGGCGCGCGGGCGGCGGCCGACGAGCGGGCGCGGGACGACGAGCGGGCGCTCGGGCGGCTGCTCGCGCTGCTGGCGGGCGACGGCGCCGAGGACCAGGTGGCGCTGCGCCCGGACGGGGTGTTCGCCCGCCGGCTGGTGCGGGCCGCCCAGGCCCCGGCGCGGCGCGACTGGCGCCCGAGCGGCACCGTGCTGATCACCGGCGGCACCGGCGGCCTGGGCGCCCAGGTGGCCCGGCAGCTGGCCCGGACCGGCGCCGAGCACCTGGTGCTGGTCAGCCGGCGCGGCGAACGGGCACCCGGCGCCGCCGAGCTGGCCCGCGAGCTGGGCGTGCTGGGCTGCCGGGTCACCCTGGCCGCCTGCGACCTGGCCGACCTCACCGCGCTGCGCGCGCTGGTGGACGGGCTGGCCGCGGCCGGCGACCCGGTGCGCGCCGTACTGCACACCGCCGCCGCCGTGCAGCTCGGCACCGTCCGGGAGCTCGGGCCCCAGGAGCTGGCGGCCACCCTGGAGGCCAAGGCCCTGGGCGCGGCCCACCTCGACGAGATCTTCCGGGACACCGAGCTGGACGCCTTCGTGCTGTTCTCCTCGGTCTCCGGCGTGTGGGGCAGCGCGGACCACGGCGCCTACGCGGCGGCCAACGCCTACCTGGACGCGCTGGCCGAGCACCGGCGCGGCCGGGGCCTGGCGGCCACCTCGATCGTCTGGGGCATCTGGAGCGCGGCCGGCGGCGGGCTGGCCACCACCGAGCTGGAGCGCCAGCTGATGGAGCGGGGCATCCCGTTCCTGGACCCCCGGCTCGCGCTCGCGGGCCTGCAGCGGGTACTGGACGACGACGAGACGACCGTCCTGGTCGCCGATGTCGACTGGTCGCGGTTCGTACCGGTCTTCACCTCGGTGCGGCCCAGCCCGCTGATCGCCGAGATCCCCGAGGTCAGGGCGCTGGCGGAGGCGGCCGAGGCCGAGCGGGGCGAGGACGGCGAGGCGGGCGCCGCGCTGCGCCGCGCCCTGCGCGGGCAGTCCGACGCCGAGGTGGACCGGATCCTGCTGGAGCTGGTCCGCCGGCACGCCGCCGACGTGCTCGGGCACGACTCGGTGGACGCCGTCACGCCCACCCGCGCCTTCCGCGAGCTGGGCTTCGACTCGCTGATCGCCGTCGAGCTGCGCAACCGCCTGAACGCGGCCACCGGCCTGCGGCTGCGCACCACCGTGGTCTTCGACCACTCCTCGGCACAGGCCCTGGCCATCGCGCTGCGCGGCGAACTGCTGCTCGACCGGGCGCGGCCGGAGCCCGCGTCGGCCGGCACCGCGGGCGACCCGGACGAACCGATCGCCATCGTCTCGATGAGCTGCCGCTTCCCCGGCGGGATCGACGAGCCGGAGAAGCTGTGGCAGCTGCTGCTGGACGGCGGCGAGGCGATCGGCGCGCTGCCCACCGACCGCGGCTGGCCCGCCGACCTGTACGACCCGGACCCGGACCGGGCCGGCCACTCGTACGTCAAGGAGGGCGGTTTCCTGTACGACGCGGGCGACTTCGATCCGGCGTTCTTCGGGATCAGCCCGCGCGAGGCGGTCGCCATGGACCCGCAGCAGCGGCTGCTGCTGGAGAGCTCCTGGGAGGCGCTGGAGCGGGCCGGTCTCGACCCGGCCGGGCTGCGGGAGAGCCGGACCGGGGTCTTCGTCGGCGTCAACTACCAGGACTACACCTCGATCGCGGCCTCCGGCGCGCCGGAGGGCACCGAGGGCCACCTGGTGGCGGGGGCCGCGGCCTCCGTCGTCTCCGGGCGGGTCTCGTACACGCTGGGCCTGGAGGGTCCGGCGATCACCGTCGACACCGCGTGCTCCTCCTCGCTGGTCGCCCTGCACCTGGCGGCGCAGGGGCTGCGCAGCGGCGACTGCTCGCTGGCGCTGGCCGGCGGCGTGGCCGTGATGGCCACCCCGGGCGTGTTCGTCGGTTTCTCGCGCCAGCGCGGGCTGGCCGCCGACGGGCGCTGCAAGGCCTTCGGCGCGAGCGCGGACGGCATGGGTCTGGCCGAGGGCGTGGGCGTGGTGCTGCTGGAGCGGCTCTCCGACGCGCGCCGCAACGGCCACCCGGTGCTCGCGGTGCTGCGCGGTTCGGCGGTCAACCAGGACGGTGCCAGCAACGGCCTGTCGGCGCCCAACGGGCTGGCCCAGCAGCGGGTGATCCGTCAGGCGCTGGCGAACTCCGGGCTGTCGGCCGCCGAGGTGGACGCGGTGGAGGCGCACGGCACCGGCACCACGCTGGGCGACCCGATCGAGGCGGACGCGCTGCTGGCCACCTACGGGCGGGAGCGGCCCGGGGACCGGCCGCTGTGGCTGGGTTCGCTGAAGTCCAACATCGGCCACACCCAGGCCGCCTCGGGCGTCGCCGGAGTGATCAAGAGCGTGCTGGCGCTGCGTCACGCCGTCCTGCCCAGGACCCTGCACGCGGACGAGCGGACCCCGCACGTCGACTGGTCGGCGGGCGCGGTCGAGCTGCTGACCGAGGCGCGCCCGTGGGAGACCGAGGACGGGCGCCCGCGCCGGATCGCCGTCTCGTCGTTCGGTTTCAGCGGCACCAACGCGCACGCCGTCCTGGAGCAGGCCCCCGAGGAGGCCGTCGCCCCGCCGCGGGAGCCCGCACCCGTCGAACTGCCCTGGCCCGTGTCGGCCAGGAGCGCGGAGGCGCTGGCCGCGCTGGCCGGCCGGCTCGGCGGGCAGCTGCGCGCCACCGGTGGCGATCCGGTGGACGTCGGCCACTCGCTGGCGACCGGGCGGGGTGCCTTCGAACACCGGGCGGTGCTGCTCGGCGGCGACCGGGCGGGCGCGCTGGCGGCGCTGGCCGCCGGTGGCCAGGACCAGCACCTCGTGCGGGGCGCCGCGGACGCCGGCGGCCGTCGGGTCTTCGTCTTCCCGGGGCAGGGTTCGCAGTGGGCCGGCATGGCCGTCGAACTCCTCGACACCGCACCCGTCTTCGCCGAGAAGATGAACCAGTGCGAACAGGCCCTCGCCCCCCACGT
>NZ_JBEXNT010000216.1:0-10069 GCF_040611255.1 Kitasatospora sp. NPDC002965
CCGATCTGCCGGCGGCCGGTCCGGGCGGGGTGGTCCCGTCGGCGCGGGCGAGGGCACGGGCGCCGCACTCCGGACCGGGGAGGGTGACGGCGGGGCCGACGGCGACGCCGCGACCGTGACCGGAGCGGCCGGCACCACCGCCGGCACCGTGACCGGCGTCGGCACAGCGGTCGGCGGCGGCACCGACGTCGGGGTCCACGTCGGCGCAGCGGTCTGAGTCGGCGCAGCGGTCCACGTCGGCGTGGCGGTGGGCGACGGCACTGCGGTCGGCGACGGCGAAGGAGCGGGCGGCGAAGGAGCGGGCGGCGACGGCGAAGGGCAGTGCGTCGCGGGGAAGGTCGGGTGCGCCGGCCACGACGGATGCGGCCACGACGGCCACCGGGGTGGCACCGGCGGCACCGGCAGCGGGGGCCCCGCGGGAACCGGTGGCCCCACGGGAACCGCGGCCTCCGGGCCGCTGGCATAGTCCATCGCCCGATTGTCGGACCGCCCCGGCTCCCACGTCAGCCCCTGACGGTCCGTCACCCACCCGGACGGCCGCCAAACCCATCCCCCCGGTGAACTCGCGGCCCCCGCGCCGCGAACGAACGACCGATGCGGGACAATCTGTGCGCCGATTCCCGCCCCGCCCCCGACGCACCCTCGTGCCCGGTGTAAGCGTCGTGGCATACTCCGGGACGTGACGACTTCCACCGGTGCGACGAGGGCCCTGCGGGCCGCGGTGTTCACCGCGCTCGCCGTGCCGTTGTCCGCACTGGGCCAGGTGGTCATCACCGGTCGTCCACTGCCGATCGTCCTGGTGGTGGCCGCGACGGTCGTCGTCTTCGTGCTGGCGGCCGCCCTGGCCGGCGGCGAACGGCGGTTGCTGCACATCGCGGCCGTGATGGTTCCGGTCGAGCTGCTGCTCAACACCACCTTCAACCTGGGCCAGGCCGGCTGCGGCCCGGCCCTCGCCCCCGACCACCTCCCCGCCCGCGGCATGAACCTCCTGGTCTGTGGCGGCGGTTCGGTGGACGGCTCGCTGTTCTCCGGGCCGTTGGGGCACTCCGGGCCGCTGGCGCCCGCCGCCACCCAGCTGCTGCTCCTGCTGGTGCACCTGCTGGTCGCGCTGGCCGCCTCCGCCTGGCTGCGGCTGGGCGACGCCGCCCTGTCGGGTCTCGCCCGCGCCCTGCGCGTGCTGCGCCAGTCGCTCGCGGCGCCGCTGCGGGCGCTGTTCCTGCTGCTGGCCCCGGTGCCGGCCCGGCCGGTGCTGCGGGTTCCGCTGCCGGTCCCGGACCGCCGCCGGCCGCGCCGCGAGGACGTGGTGCTGAGCCCGGCACCGCGCCGCGGGCCGCCGGTCCTCGCGCCTGCCTGCTGACGGCCCCGAGCCCGAAGTCCCGATCCCCCGGCTCCCCTAGCCCCGCGTTCCGAGCCCGCCGGCTCCGACCCCGCAGGGCCCGGTCCCGGCCGCCCCGACGCCCCACGGCGCGGGCTCCGATGGCCCCCGGGCGAGCTCCGCACAGGCAGCGCGCGACTCCGCCGTTCCACCGACCCCGCCCCTACCGGCCCGCCGGCGCCCCGCGCCCGCGCCGCGCCGAGGCGGCCCCTTCCGCACCTCCCGGTGCGTCCCACAACGGAGTTGACCCGTCATGGCACAGTCCGACCAGAAGCCCGGCACCAAGCAGCCGTCCCGCAAGCAGTCCCAGAAGATCAGCGCCCGCGAGCGGATCCAGGAGGCCCAGCGCCAGGAGAAGCAGTCCGCCCAGCGCCGTCAGCGGATCGTCGTCGGGGTGTCGATCGTCGTCGTGCTCGCCCTGGCCGGGGGCACCGCGCTCGCGATCAGCGCGGCCGGCGACGACAAGTCCTCCGCGGACACGGCCGCCGCGGAACCCACCGCGCTGGTCGTCCCGGCCAACACCTCCGGCCCGGACGGAACGGTGATCACCTACGGCAAGGCGGACGCCGCGCACACCCTCCAGGTGTTCGAGGACTTCCGCTGCCCGGTCTGCAAGGGCTTCGAGGCCTCCAACGGCGAGGCCGTCAAGAAGCTGGCGGACGACGGCACCGTCAAGGTCGAGTACCACCTGGCCGCGTTCCTCGACAAGAACCTCGGCGGCAAGGGCTCGCGCACCGCGCTGGCCGCCATCGGCGCCGCGGCGAACGAGGGCGTCGACAAGTTCAAGGCCTACCACGACGTGCTGTACGCCAACCAGCCGGAGGAGCGCGACGACGCCTTCGGCGACGTCAACCACCTGCTCGAACTCGCCGACAAGGTACCGGGCCTGAAGACGGACGCGTTCGTCAAGGCGGTCACCGACCGGACGTACGCGCCGTGGGCGAAGAAGGTCGCGGACGCCTTCAACGACAGCGGGGTGACGGGCACGCCGACGGTGAAGGTGGACGGCAAGCCGCTCACGCTGTTCAGCGGGAACCGCGCGGTCACGCCGGAGCAGTTCACCGCCCAGGTGAAGCAGGCCGCGGGTTTGTCGTGAGCACCACCGGCCCGGCCGACTCGCGGCCGGGCCGGCCCCTTCCCACCCCCGGAGTGCTCTGCCATGACCGCCCCGACCGCCGTGCCCCGCTCCTCCCGTCCCGCCCCCGCCGACCCCGCCGACCCCGCTCCTCCGGGCCCGGCCCCGATCGGCGCGGGCCGCGCGTTCTCACTGCTCGTCCTCCTCTGCGGACTGATCGGGCTGGCCGCCTCGGCCGTCCTGACCTTCGACAAGCTCCGCATCCTGGAGGACCCCTCCTACATCCCCAGCTGCAACATCAACCCGGTGATCAGCTGCGGGTCGGTGATGCGCACCGAGCAGGCCGAGGTCTTCGGCTTCCCGAACCCGCTGCTCGGGCTGGCCGCGTTCGGCGCCCTGGCGGCGATCGGCGCCGGGCTGCTGGCCGGGGCGGCGTACCGGCGCTGGTTCTGGCTCGGGCTGCAGGCCGGCACGCTGTTCGGACTGGGCTTCGTGCACTGGCTGATCGACCAGGCGCTGTACGACATCGGCGCGCTCTGCCCGTACTGCATGGTGGTCTGGGCAGCGGTGGTGGCGCTGTTCTGGTACACGACGCTGCACAACCTGCGCTCCGGGGTGATACCGGTCGGACCGAGGTTCCGGGTGGTCGTGCGGGAGGCCGCCCGCTACCACTGGGCGGTACCGGTGCTCTGGGCCGCGGTGATCGGCCTGCTGATCCTCAACCGCTTCTGGTACTACTGGTCGACCCTCCTCTGACGGGGACCTCCGCGAGCTGACGAGGCGTCAACTCCTCCGCCGGGGCGGCAGGGTCCCCGCCCCGGCGGAGCGGTTCGACCGGCCTCCCGCGCACCGCTGCTCCGCCCGGGTCGTACCCGGTCCGGCCATCACCTGCACGGGCGAACATCCCGCGCGGCCCGCCGGACCGGCCCGGACGATGGAGAGCGACCCCTCGCCCGAGACGTCGTTCTCCCGAGGCGGGGTCGTTCGGCCGTCGGCCGGGCGCCGATCCCCGACGCTCCGGTGGCCCCGGCCGTCCCAAGCCTCCCGAGGAGAGAAGACCATGGCCAGTCAGGGACCCACCTTCGCCATCAGCACCGCGGACCTCACCCTCGACGACGAGGGGCGGGTGCACATCCAGAACCCGGAGCTCGCCGAGTCGGTCGTGGCCGCCATGGCCTCGTCTCCGAACGCGTCGGCCCGCGCGACCACCAACAACTGTCACGGCGGCAACTGCGCCAAGGGCTGCGGCAAGTCGGTGGAGAGGTGACCGACTCCACCGGCGAACCCTCGCCCTTCGACCGGGAGTTCGCCGAATCCGTGCGCAGCGACCGGCTCCAGCTGATCCTGCTGCCCACCGAGCAGTGCAACTTCCGCTGCACGTACTGCTACGAGGACTTCGCGATCGGCCGGATGGCCCCCGAGGTGGTCGCCGGGGTGAAGAACCTCATCGACCGGCGCGCCGCCGGACTGCGGCACCTCCAGGTGTCGTGGTTCGGCGGGGAGCCGATGCTGGCCCGCCCGGTCATCGAGGAGGTGACCGCGCACGCCCGGGCGGCGCAGCGGCGCCACCCCGGCCTCGGCTACGAGAGCGACATGACCACCAACGGCTACCTGGTCGACGGCCGGACGGCCGAACACCTGGCGGGCCTCGGCGTCCGGGCCTACCAGGTGTCGCTGGACGGCCCCGCCGCGTTCCACGACCTGACCCGGGTGCGGGCCGACGGCCGGGGGACGTTCGAGCAGGTCTGGCGCAACCTGGAGGAGGTCCGGGCCGGCTCCGCCGACGTACGGATGCTGCTGCGCGTCCACCTCACCCCGGAGAACCTGCCGGTGATGCCGGAGTTCCTCGCCCGGATCCGGGACACCTTCCTCGACGACCCGCGGTTCTCCGTCTTCCTGAAGCGCGTGGTCCGTCTGGGCGGCCCCAACGACGACACCATGGACGTGCTCGACTCCGACGACGGGAAGATCGCCGGGCTGCGGGCGCTGCTGACCGAGGGCGGCGGCGAGGAGCGGCTGTTCGCGCCGGAGGAGGTCTGCTACGCCGCGCGCGCCAACTCGCTGCTGGTGCGGGCGGACGGCCGGCTGGGCAAGTGCACGGTGGCGCTGTCCGACCCGGCCAACGACATCGGCCGGCTGCGGCCGGACGGCTCGGTGGAGATCGACAATCCGCGGCTGCGCCCGTGGCTCCAGGGCTGGGCCGCGCGCGACCCGGAGCTCAACGCCTGCCCGTACGCGGCCTTCACGCGCCAGGCGGAGCCGGAGCCGAAGCCGCTGCTCCAGATCTCGAAGCGCCCGTTGGCGGCGGCGTCCGTCTGACCGCGCCGGCCCGAGGGCCCGGCCGCACACACGCGGCCGGGCCCTCGGGCGTCAGCCGAAGACGGCCCGCCGGAAGGCGTTGCGCAGATCGGTGAGCGGCTGGAACTCCCGGTCGTAGTGGACCTTGTTGGTGAGCAGCAGCGCCCAGCGGCCGAGCCGTCGGGAGATCCAGATCCCGGTGCCGGTGAAGCCGTAGTGGACGAAGGTGCCCTCCGCCGGATCGGTGCCGGCGGCGCAGAGCCAGGAGAGGCCCCTCGCGGGCTCCAGGCCGCCGGTCTGCTCGCGCAGCGACTCGGTGATCCACTCCTCGCCCCAGGGCAGGCCGGGCGGCGGGTCGAGCAGCGCGGTGAGGAAGCGTTCCAGGTCACGGGCGGTGGAGAAGGCGCCGGCGTTGCCGGAGACGCCCCCGAGCAGCCGGGCCGAGGGGTCGTGCACGACCCCGCAGAGCTCGGTGCCGGCCACCTCCTCGTACTCGGTGGGCGCGGTGCGGGCGGCGAGTTCCGGGCCGAGCGGGCCGTAGCGGGTGTCGGACATCCCGAGCGGGCGCCAGACCTGGCGGGCGGCGAGCTCGTCGAGCGGCGATCCGGCCAGCGAGCCGACCAGGTGGCCGAGGAGGACGGCGGCCCGGTCGGTGTACTCGACGGCCGTCCCGGGCTCGCGGTACAGCGGGGCGTCGAGCACGCCGGCCAGGATCACCGCCGGGTCCCGCCCGTAGAGCTCGACGAACCGGGTGCGCAGCGGCATCCCGGCGGTGTGGGTGAGCAGCTGACGGACGGTCACCTCACCGGCGGTCCGGCCGGCGACCTCCGGCCAGAAGTGGCCGAGGGGCCGGTCGAGCGGGAGCCGCCCGGACTGCCGGAGCACCCCGGCGCACGGCCAGAGCGCGACGATCTTGGTGATGCTGGCCACGTCGAAGAGCGTGTCGTGGTCCATCTCCCGCGCGCCGTAGGGGCCCTGGCCCAGCACCCCGGACCGCCCCCGGCCGCGGACGCCGCCGGCGTCACCGACCGACCAGACGCCACCGGTCCCGACGCCGGCCAGTCCGGCCGTCACCAGCCGGTCCACCACACCTGCGGGTGCCGCGAGTTCGGGCAGTGCTTCCGGTCCGCTCATCAACTGCCGCCCCCGTCTGCCGACTCCCCCGGGGGGAGCCTACCCGCGCGGGCACCGGTCAGACCGCTGCCGCACCGAACTCCTTGCCCATGCAGACCGACTGCGGGTGCTCGCGGTAGATGCCGAACTTCTGGATCGCCGCGTACCCCTCGGAGGCGTACAGGGCGATGGCCTCGGGCTGCTCGGTCCCGGTCTCCAGGACGAACCTGGTCCGCCCGGCCTCGGCCGCGGTCAGCTCCAGCCGGCGCAGCACCGTGCGGGCCAGGCCGCGGCCGCGCGCCTCGGGGCGGACGAACATCCGCTTCAGCTCGGCGTCGCCCGCCCGCAGCCCGTGCGGACCGGCCTCCTTGGCGCGCCAGCCACCGCAGGCGACCGGCTCGCCGTCGAGGTAGGCGATCAGGAAGAGGCCGTCCGGCGCCTCG
Organism: Kitasatospora sp. NPDC002965; assembly: GCF_040611255.1. Classification (NCBI taxonomy): domain Bacteria; kingdom Bacillati; phylum Actinomycetota; class Actinomycetes; order Kitasatosporales; family Streptomycetaceae; genus Kitasatospora; species Kitasatospora sp. NPDC002965. Next base: position 6,305 of record NZ_JBEXNT010000216.1, read on the forward strand.
AAGTGGTCGGGGTGCAGCTCGGTGAGGTCGCCCTCGCCGTAGCGGCGGACGTACTCCTCCTGCACCTCCGCCGAGAGGCGCTGGGCGTCGGGGTGGCCGTAGCCGGTGACGCGGATCTCGATGCTGTCGTCCTTGGCGTCCCGCAGGGCGCTGCTGCCGGTGGTGCTCTCCATGGTCGACAAGCCTACGGCCCCGGCTCAGCGACCCTCGAACCGGGCGACCAGCTCCTCCTTGCCGAACATCCGGGCGGTGTCGACGGCCGAGGGGGTGCCGGCGGAGGGGTCGGCGCCGCCGCCGAGCAGCACGGCGAGGACGTCGTCGGCCCCCTTGAAGACGGCGCCGGCGAGCGGGGTCTGGCCCCGGTCGTTGGCCCGGTTCGGGTCGGCGCCGCGCTCCAGCAGGGCGGTGACGGCGGTGGCGTGGCCGTGGTAGGCGGCGAGCATCAGCAGCGTGTCACCGCGGTCGTTGGTGAGGTCCGCCGGGGCTCCGGCGTCGACGTAGGCCGCGAGGGTCGCGGTGTCGCCGGCCCGGGCCGCGTCGAACAGCTTGCCGGCCAGCGCGATCACGTCGGCGTCGGGGGTGTCGGTCATCTCTGGGGCCTCTTTCGGGGTCTCGTCTCGTCCTGCGGTTCGGTGGTCGCGCCCGTCGCACCGTAGCGGCCGGACCCGTACGCGATCCAGCACGCTTCCGGATCCCGGATGCCGCCGCTCCCGCGCGTACCGCACGCGGGCCGGAAGGTTGCGCGCCCGTTCGAGCGAACTTCCGGGGACCCCCGGAAACTTCCCGACCCGCGGACGGGAATGTGTCGGCGCCCGGAACGGCGCGGCCCGCGGCTCCCCGGAGCCCGGTCCGCCTACCGCCACCCGGGTCACGAATCGGAGTAATCAGGGAAAACCACCCATTTGCACCGTTCCATCATCTATTACTTTTTGTCACGATTAAGGCACTTTCGGTAACACTGCCCCTGTCCCCCCTCCCCGAGGAGCAGAACGTGATCCTCTCGATTTCCGGCATCGTCCTGTTCGGCACCATCGCCTTTCTCTTCTTCCGCAGGGACGGACTAAAGGTCTCCCACGCCATCGTCTGCGCCCTTCTCGGCTTCTACATCGCCGGCTCCTCGATCGCACCGAGCATCACCGCAGGCGGCGCCAGCCTCGCCAGCCTGCTCGGCGGCCTCAAGTTCTAGCGCTTGTCCGACCCCGCCACTCCCCCGTACGGGCCCGGGCGCGGATCCCACCGCCCCCGGGCCCCGTCGTTGGATCAAGCCCAGTTCCGCCCGACCGTCCCATTCGCCCGGGGAGCCCGGAATGCCGCTCAACCGCCTACCGCTCAGCAAGGGCCGCGACCTCGTCCGCACGGCCGGCGACCACGCCTCCGACATGTTCGCGCCGCTCACCGTCATCGGCCGTGGCATGCGCCACCACGTCGCCTGGGCCAAGGCCCGCTGGCAGGCCACCCCCAAGGAACGCCGCGGGCCCACCGCGTTCCTGGTCGCCGCCATGCTGCTCGGGATCTACCTGCTGCCGCACGGCCTGCTGTTCGCCCTGGTGGCCCTGATGGCCAGCGCCGCCTGGGCCGGCCGGGGCCCCCGGACACCCCCCGGCCCGCCCGAGCCGGACGTCGCCGACGTCAAGCTCGGCGCGCTCTACGCCGCCCTCACCCCGTACCTGTCGGGGCCGGACGACCTCAACCCGCTCTACCGTCACGAGGGCGGCTACCAGGACGCCTTCGGCGGCTGGGAGTTCGACGGCGAGGGCCGGCTCTCCCGGCTGGAACTGGCCTACCCCGCCTACTTCACCGACACCGAACCGGCCGCCCGGGCCCGGATCGAGCAGGTCGTCCAGGGCAAGGCCGGCCGCGCCCGGGAGTACCGCTTCGACTGGGACGAGGAGTCCAACAAGCTGCGGATCGCCGCGCTGGCGCCGCTGCCCACCGACATCGCCGCCCAGCGGTTCGTGACCGCGCCCGGCGAGATCGTGCTCGGCTTCACCGACGGGGACGGCAGCGCCCGGACCATCCCGGTCCACCAGGGCGGCGCCGTCACCCAGCAGCCGCCGGTGATCTGGCGCACCGGGCCGCGCTCCGCCGAGCCCCACCTGCTCGCCCTCGGCGTGAGCGGCTACGGCACCTCCAGCCTGATCCGCTCGGTCGCCCTGCAGGCGCTGCCCTACGCCGACCTGGTGGTGATCGACGGCGCCGGCACCGGCGAGCACGCCTGCCTGGTCAACCGCCCCGGCGTGCACACGGTGGAGACCAGCCTGCACGGCGCGCTGGCCGCGCTACAGTGGACGGCCCAGGAGACCGAGCGCAGGCTCGGCGCCCTGAACGCGGCCCGGCACGCCGGCGTCGCCCCGCCCGAGGACGTCGTCCGCCCGCTCTGGCTGCTGCTCGACCACCCGACCGAGCTGAGCGAGCTGGCCCACGCCGAGGGCCGCCCCGACCCGCAGGACCTGCTGGAACTGCCGCTGCGGCACGGCCGGGCCGCCCGGGTCACCGTCGTCGTCGCCGACGACGTCGAGGCCCGGGACCGGATCACCCCGAGCGTCCGGGCCACCACCCGGGCCCGCGTGGTGCTCGGCCCGACCGGCCCCGCCGAGGGCCACGCCGCGCTCGGCACCCCGCTGGACATCGTGCCCGCCGCACACGCCCCCGCCGGGCGCGGCTACGCCCGGATCGGCACCGGCACCCCGGTCCGCCTCCAGGTGCCGGCCACCGTCGACCCGCTGGACGAGGACGCGCCCGCCCAGCTGCGGGACGCGGTGATCGCCCTGCTGCCGCACCGCGACACCCGCACCGAGGCCGCCGCCCCGGTCGAGGCGCCGCCGCGCCCGGACGGTCCGCCGACCGTGCCGGTGGAGCTCGACGCGGACCCGCGCGCCGGGGTGGACCTCGCCAAGGGGCCGTCCGCGCTACGCTTCCGCCCGCTCGCCTGACCCGCTCGGTCCGGGCCGCCGGCCCCCTCCGGCGGGTCCGGCCCACTCGGCCGGGCGGGCGGAACGTGAGGGCTTCGGGAGGGGCGGCGCAGGCCGCCGGTTCCCGCCCCGGTACGCTCGTCCGGGAAAGGCCGACCGATCACCAGATGTGAAATAGGTGACACCTGGGGTGATATCACCGGCCAGATGTGACAAATCGGGCGCCGGTGGGTACAAACAGGGGCGGCACGACAGACGACGCATGTCCCGGGACGGGAATCTTCGTCGGAAGCCGAGCGTTGACCGAACGACGAAGAACAACGACCACTAGTCCTGTGGGCCATAAGCCCGGGAGGCACGATTCATGAGCGAGCGAGCTCTCCGCGGCACGCGACTCGGGGCCACTAGCTACGAGACCGACCGCGGTATCGATCTGGCTCCGCGCCAGACCGTCGAGTATGCATGTCAGAACGGACACCGATTCGAGGTTCCTTTCTCGGTCGAGGCGGAGATCCCCTCGGCGTGGGAATGCCGCTTCTGCGGCCAGGAGGCGGTACTCCTCGACGGTGACGAGCCTGAGGAGAAGAAGACCAAGCCGACGCGTACCCATTGGGACATGCTGATGGAGCGCCGGACGCGCGAGGAGCTGGAGGAGGTGCTGGCCGAGCGGCTGGCCGTGCTCCGCTCCGGCGGGATGAACCTCGCGGTGCACCCGCGGGACACCCGCAAGAGCGCCTGACCCCGCTCCCGCGGCCCGGCGGGAGCACGCGAAAAGGGACCCTGGCCTCCAGGGTCCCTTTCGCGTTGCCCGCATCCTGCCCGGAACCGCCGCCGGGCGGGCCCCGGGGCGCCC